>CAMCZJ010000030.1 GCA_945886995.1 Asaia bogorensis | reverse complement strand
CGGATGGCATGTGTTCGCGCATGTAATTCACGCCAACATTCATGAGCTCCACCGCATCCAAGGCGCTGCGGCCCAAATGCGGCGCGGCGGCGGCGTGGGAAGACCGGCCAACAAAGCTGAAATCAATGCGCGTATTGGCGAGCGATACTGGTTCATTCACCGCGGAAAACGCCGCCGGGTGCCAGCAAATCGCCATATCCACATCATCAAAGCAGCCCGCGCGCACCATGAAGCCCTTGGCAGCGCCGCCTTCTTCCGCCGGGCAGCCATAATAGCGCACGCGCCCCTTAATGCCGTTTTGCGCAAGCCAATCCTTCACCGCACTCGCGGCCAGCAAGGATGCAGCGCCGAGCAGATTATGCCCGCAGCCATGCCCAGTGCCATCGCCCGGCAAGGGTCGCGGTTCCGCCACGCCCGCTTCCTGGGAAAGCCCCGGCAGCGCATCATATTCACCCAGAATCGCAATGATGGGGCCTTCTTCCCCCGCTTCGCCCATCACCGCGGTTGGGATGCCCGCCACATTCGTGGTCACGCGAAAGCCATGAGCTTCCAGCATGGCGGTATGCTCGGCGCAGGAACGGTGTTCGGCGTAGCAAAGCTCCGGCATGCCCCAGACTCGGTCGCTGAGTTCAATCGCCTCAGGCGCCTTGGCATCCACCAGCCGCCAGATTTCTTCGGTATTGCGCATGGGCTTGGGTTCCTCGATTGGTCGCTTACAGTTTCGCGCGGTGCCCCAGGCAAGTCCAGGGGTGGACGGGCCGGGGCAAGCGGCGCAAGATTTATGGCTGCTGAGAAGGGAAAAGCCATGGCCCGCGTGCGTGAAGTCTCGCCCGAGGAACTAACGCCGGAACTCCGCGATATCTGGCATCGCTATGTCACCGGCTATGGCCCGTTTGAGGAGCAATTGGCGGTCTTTGCCCATGTGCCGGCGGCGCTTCGGCATTTGATGCCGATGCTGATGGAATTGCGCGCGGCGGGCACGCTGCCGCGGCGCTATCTGGAATTGGCAATTGTGGTGGTCTCCAAACTCAATGCCTGTGATTACTGCGTGGATCATCACGGGCCGTTTCTGGCGGTGGAAGGCATCCCGACCGAGGCTTTGGAAGGCTTGCCGGGACGGATTGATCACCCTTCGCTGACGCCGACAGATCGGCTGGTCGCGGAATATTCAGTCGCCGCCTGGGAAAACAGCAATCGCGTGCCGGAGCGCCTGTTCCGCGCGCTGCGGGAGCATTTTTCCGAGGCGCAGATTGTGGAACTCACGCTCCGCATCACGCTTTGTGGGTTCTTCAACCGCTTTACGGGTGCGCTTGGGATTGATGCTGCGGCGCATAATCAGGCGGCGGCGGAGTAGTCTGGTTTGAGCGACTGATTCACCGCTTCGGTCATTCGACCTACGCGGATCAGGCGCTAAGCCCCCTTCACGCCCCCCGCCGTCAGCCCGGCCACAATCTGCTTTTGCGCCAGAAGGGTCAAAACCAGCACGGGCGCGGTCACCAATAGCGCCGCGGCTGAAAGCGGCCCCCAGGCGATTTGCTCAAAGGTCAGCATGTTATTCACCGCAACCGGCAATGTGCGGGTTTCGCGCCCTGCCAGCACCATGGCAAAGATAAAATTATTCCAGGAAAAAATGAAGGACAGGATGGTGGCAACTGTAATCCCAGGCCGCGCCAAGGGCATCGCCACATAGCGAAACGCCTGCCAGATCGTCGCACCATCCACCAAAGCGGCTTCTTCCAATTCCGGCGGCAGGCCTTCAAAGAAGGAAATCATCACCCAAACCACAATCGGCACCGTGATCACCAAATGCGTGATGACAATCGGCGCCAGCGTGCCGGTCAATTCCAGCCATTGGAATAAAAGGAAAAGCGGGATCAGATAGGAAAGCCCAGGCGTGATGCGCGCAATCAGGATCAAGGCAGCAGCCCGCATGGCGTGCATCTTGGCAATGCCATAGCCCGCCGGTACGCCAATCAGCAGCGCAATCCCGGTGGCGCCAAAGGACACCACAATGGAATTCCACGCAAAGCGCAGGAAATCATTGCGCGCGAAAACTTCTCGGTAATTATCAAGCGTCGGTGATTGCGGGATGAAGATCGGCGGCCAATCCGTATTGTCCAGCTCATTCTTGAAGGATAGGGACAGCATCCACAGGAAAAACAGGATGGCCGGCGAAATCAGCACCAGCACTGAAAAGCCAAAGCCGACATTGCCGACCAGCCGGCGCAGCCGATACTGCGCGGGGCTACGCTTTGCTTGCACACTCATGTCATTTTCACCCGCTGACGTGTCCATAACAGCAGCGCGGCCAGCGCCAGGATGATCACGAAGAACACCACCACCACGGCCGAGGCATAGCCGACATTGTAGAAGGCAAAGGCCTGCAGATAGAGGAAGATGTTGATCGTCTCACTGGCCGAACCCGGCCCGCCCTGGGTGATGACATAGATCGTATCAAAGGCCTTCAGCGCATCAATGCAGCGGATAATCAGCGCCACCACGATAAAGGGCATCAGCAAGGGCAGCGTGATGTGGCGAAAGGCCTGCCAGCCATTGGCACCATCAATCTTCGCGGCCTCATAGGGGTCAATCGGCAGGGAAGCGAGGCCACCCAGGATCAGCAGCATCACCAAGGGTGTCCAATGCCAGACCTCAATCATCACCAGCGTCGGGATGACAGTATTGGCGCTATAGATCCACATGCTGGGCGGCAAGCCCACCTGGGCCAGAAGCCAGTTCAGCACGCCAAGCTGCGGGTGGAAGGTCATGGTCCACACCAGCGCCACCGCAACGGGCGTTGCCATCATGGGCAGAATGAAAATGGTGCGTGCCAGGCCACGCAGCGGGAATTTGCGGTTGAAGGCAAGTGCGGCCGCCAGCCCCAATATCATCGGGAAGACCACCGCCAACACCGTATAGAATAGCGTGCGCAGCATGGCCCAGCCAAAGCGGGAATCAGAAAATAGCTTGATGTAGTTATCGAACCCGACCCAGCGGCGCTCCCCGCCCAGATGCCAATCATGGGCGGAGACATAGATGGTGAAGACCCAAGGAAAGATGATGACCGCAAGCACCACCACCGCCGCCGGCACAATGAACCAGCCATAATGCCGGGCGTAATTGCGTGTCCGCTGAGCCCCAGGGGGGCTCGCGGTGATGGTTTCAGCTTGCTGCATCAGTTTGCGCGAGCCTCAGCTTTCCCGCTCGCTCTGTTCCAGCACCGGGCGGAATTCAGCCGTGGCGCGGCGCAATTCTGTCGCCACATCCGAACCGCTGATGGTGTTGGTCAAAGCCGTGCCGATCACGTCGCGGAATTGCGTCACCGGCACAATTTCCGGCAGACCTGCGCGCGCGATCTTCGCACTTTCATTCAGCGTCTGGAAGAATTCGCGCGGGAAGGTGCTGGCGGCAATCGCCGCTTCATTGCCGAAGGGGCTGCTGCGCGCTGGCACGCCGGCACCGCTGGTCAGGAAGCGTAGTTGGTTTTCCTTGCCAAGCGCCCATTGCAGATAAAGCCATGCTGCGCCCTTTTTGCGCGATGCTTCAGGAATGCCATAGCCCGCGCCGAATAGGCAGCAATGATGATTGGCGCCACGGCCCTTCGGCACCAGCGCATAGCCAACCTTACCCGCCACGCGCGACCGGGCACGATCTTCAAGCGGCGCCGCAAAACCAATGCCATCCACCCACATGGCCGCGCGGCCCTGCATGAAGGTGGTTTGGCATTCATTCCAATTGAAGCCAATGGACCCGGGCGGTGACACATCACGCAGGAATTTCTTATACATCTCCCCAGCCCAAATCGCGTCATCCGTGTCCGTGATCAGTTGGCGATTGGCGTTGATCATGTCGCGCTGCGCGGTGCCAAGCAGATAGGTGGACCACAGCACCACATTGGCGTTCTTCAAGCCGCGCCCCACATGGCCATAGATCTGGCGTGACGGTTCAGTCAGCGTCTTGGCGGCTTCGAACATGCCATCAAAGGTCGTCGGCACAGCGATATTCTTCGCCGCCAGCAATTCCTTGTTGTAGTAAAGGATGAAGTAATCCGCGAAGGCCGGCAGCGAATCCATCCGGCCATCGGATTGCGTTGCATATTCCACCATGCCGGCGCCAAAATCGGCGAAATCAAAATCAGGCGCGGTGATGGATTGATCCGCGATCAACGCCTTGATGTCCGTGTTCCAGCGCGCCTTGCCGACTTGCCGCTTATTCACGTGCAAGCTGAGTTCCGCGACATCAAAGGAAGGCCGGCCAGAAGCATATTCCACAATGATCTTCTGGCGATGCTGCTGTTCCGGCACCACTTCAATGCCGCAGCGAATGCCGGTCAGGTCTTCGAATTCCTTGTTCTGGCGTTGCAGCAACAACCCGCGCGGCGATGTTTGCAGCGTGACTTCAATGCGCTCGCCCGCGAAGCGCTTCCAATCGAAGCTGCTTTGCGCATTGGCCTGCCGCACAAAGGCAGGTGCAGCAAGCAAGGCTGCGGTTGCGCCAAGCGCCTGGCGGCGCGTGATCTGATTGGCCATTTCCTGGACTCTCCCTATTGCGGGCGGCTTCGGCGCCACCCTTTCAGGGATGATCCTTCACGCAACCGCGCCCTACTGCAAGCGCGGAATTAGGTAGCCTCGCGCCGCAGGGCCTCCAGCACCGTGGGATCGGTGATGGGGCTGGTATCCCAAGGCGGCGGCGGGGGCGGATCCAGCGTTTCGAATACTGTGGAAAGTTCGATATTCCCGGCATCCATGGGGCGCGGATAAGGGGTCGGGTCCGGCGCGCCCGGCATTTTGGGCCGGCCAATGCCGATGAAGAAATCCTCAAGCCCCGCCGGGATCAGCAGCCAGAGGAATCGGAAGGGATGCGCGCCATCATTGATGAAGCCATGCCGGATATGGGGCGGCGCCACCATGAAGCTGCCGGTCGGGATGCGCCGCACCACGCCATCCAACCGCCCCAGCGCTTCCCCGGCCACCACCCAGAAAATCTCGGTCTGTGCCGGGTGGGCGTGTTCGCGGATTTTGCCAAGCGGCGGCAATTCCTGAAGCCCAGCCGAAAACCCCGCCGGCATGCCCGCCATGCGGGGGGAGGTCAGGACCTCAATCCAGCCATTGGCCGGTTGCGGCTGCCAATGCTGTGCCCCGCCCCCCGGCGGGACCAAAACGAAACCACCGGATTCGGACATAGGAAATCCTATCAATGCAGGCGCGGGCGCTTCAGGAATTGCACCCGATCGGCTGAGGTAATGGTCACATCGCGCCGTGCCTTGCCGCGGCTGACGTGCAGGTGAACATTCACCCCAGCCGGGCCTGTGGCCCAGATGGCGCGCCAGAAATCGGCCAATTCACCTACTTCGGTGCCTTCCACCGAAAGAATGCGGTCCCCATTGCGTAGCCCCGCTGCCTCGGCCGGGCCAGAAGGGGCAAGGGACGCCACGGAAATCCCTTCCTCATCCTCGGTCGCGTAAAGCCCAAGCCAGGGGCGCGGCGGGCCAGGGCGGCGGCCTTGCGTGATCAGCTCATCCAACACAGGGGTCAGCTGATCCACCGGCACCACCATGTTCAGGTCCAGCCGGCGCCCTTCCTCACCCTGTTGCAGGATCAAGGAACCAATGCCGACAAGCTTGCCATCTGGGCCGAATAGCCCCGCGCCACCCCAGGAAGGATGCGCGGGTGCGACGAACAGCGCATCTTCCATCAGGTATTCCCAATAGCCGGCAAAAGGCTGGCGCGCGACCAGCTTGCCCGCCACCGCATGGGCGCGCCCGCCGGCTGCCGCCATCACGGTCGCCGCGCCGATTTTCAGGCTTTCGCTATCGCCAAGGATCGCCGGCTTCAAGGGAATGCTGCCCAAAGCCTGTACCAGGGCAAAGCCGGTTTCTTGATCAACCGCCAGCGCATGGCCCGCAACGGCGCGGCCTTCGGCGGTGGTGATCCAGATGGTCTCAGCCTCGCTCACCAGATAGCCGACGGTCAGCACCAGGCCGTCGCCAATCAGCACGCCACTGCCCTCGCGTTCGGTGCCCAATACGCGTGCGGTGAAGGCATCCGGCGGCACCTGGCTGCGCAGGCCCACCACGGCGCGATAGGCTTGATCCAGGTCGAAGCCATGCTCCGAAGGGTCGGGCTGCAAATGCTCGGGGATGTCCCAGTCTTCGTCGGCCATGTTCTCTCGGATCAAAGGAAGGGCGCCCTATAACACAGGCTCTGTAAAGGGTCAGGTTACCGGATTTGGCAGCGGCGCCAAGGCCGGGCAAGATAACGGAAATTTGCTCCGAGACTCGGGGCAAGGGGGTAGAAATGCTGTTGCGTTGGGTTTTGACCGTTGCGATCCTGGTACTGGCCCCGCTGACGCCGGCAAATGCCTATCCCGAAAGGCCGATCCGCGTTATTGTCCCCTATGCGGCGGGTGGGGCCACGGATGTGGTGGCCCGCGTGCTGGCTGAAGCCATGGCGCCGATCCTGCCGCAGCCACTGATTATCGAAAATCGCGGCGGGGCTGGCGGGATGGTGGGGGCCGAAGTCGTGGCCCGCGCGCCCGCCGATGGACATACGGTACTGTTCAACAATACCGGCCATGCGGCCTTGCGCGTGCTGGTGCCCAACCCGCCGATTGACCCCATCACCAGCTTGCAGGCCATTGCCGTAGTGGCGGAATCCCCCATTGTCATGCTGGTGGCGAATAATGTGCCGGCCAATAATCTGCGCGAATTCACGGCACTGGCCCAGGCGCGGCCCGGGCAATTGGATTACGGCAGTTCTGGCGGTGGCGGCATTCTGCAGATGGCAGCGCTGCTTTATCTGAAAGCCACCGGCGTGCAGTTGAATGAAGTGCCCTATCGTGGCGGCGCGCCCGCCACGCTTGACCTTGCTGCCGGGCGCATTGCCATGATGTTCGATGCGGGGCTGACGGGGTTTCAAACCGCGCGCGGCAATCAGGCACGCGCCTTTGCGGTAACCACGCCGCACCGCAACGCCGCCAACCCCGACGTGCCCACCTGGCGCGAAGGCGGCGTGGATGCGGAAATGAGCGTCTGGCAGGCGGTTTTTGTCCCCGCCGCGACACCGCGCGACAGGCGCGAAATCCTGAATACCGCCATCAACCGCGCGCTTGGCCAGGAAGCCTTACGCAAGCGCTTGGGTGATCTGGGTGCTGACCGCATCCTCAGCCTGAATGTGGCCGAAAGCGAAGCCTATATGGCCGGCGAAGTGACGCGCTGGGAAGCGCTACTGAAGCGCTGAGCAATGCAGGAGCCTTTGCCAGAGGCTATCACCGCCGGGCTTGTTGCCATGGGGCTGCTCGCCCCCGGCCAGCTTCTGCAGGGTGAGGCGCTGGCGGGTGGTGTTTCTTCCGATATCTGGCACCTGACCCTGCCCAATGGCCAGCAGGTTTGCGTCAAGCGCGCATTGCCCAAGCTGAAAGTCGCCGCCGATTGGCGCGCGCCAGTAGTGCGCAATATCTTTGAAGCGCGCTGGCTGAGCGAGGCAGATCGTGCCTTGCCCGGCGCCGTGCCGAAACTGCTCGGCCAGGATGAGACGACGGGCGCGCTTGCCATGGCATTCCTATCGCCGGCGGATCATCCGGTCTGGAAGGCGCGGCTGCGGGATGGCCATGCGGATGCGGCTTTTGCGGCTGAAGTCGGGCGGCGAATCGCTGCCATTCATGCCCATGCCGCCGCACAGCCAGGCTTGGCGGAAGCTTTCCCGACAGATGGGATTTTCCACGCCATCCGGCTGGAACCTTATCTGCTGGCGACCGCGCGCGCATATCCGGATTTGGCGGCGGTGTTGGAAGACATCGCAGCGGTAACCGCGCGCAGTAAGCGGACTTTGGTCCATGGTGATGTGAGCCCAAAGAATATCCTTTGTGGGCCAGCGGGGCCCGTGTTTCTGGATGCGGAATGCGCCTGGTGGGGGGACCCCGCTTTTGACCTCGCCTTTTGCCTCAATCATCTTTTGCTGAAATGCCTATGGGCGCCACGGGCCAGCGCGGGCTTCATGGCCTGCTTCGAAGCGCTTTCGGCGCGCTATCTGGCGGGCATTACCTGGGAAGCGGCGGATGCGCTGGAAGCCCGCGCGGCGCGGCTGCTGCCGGGGCTTTTCCTCGCGCGGGTAGATGGCAAAAGCCCGGTCGAATATCTGACTGCGGACGATGACAAGAATCGGGTGCGTCGCGTAGCTTGCCATTTATTGGCCAAGCCGGTGGATCGCCTGATGGCGGTGCGCGCGGCCTGGGGGAAAGAAATCGGCGCATGAGCAGCACCATCATCACCGCAATTCATGGCCGCCGCGTTTGGGATAGCCGTGGCCGACCGACCGTGGAAGCGGAAATCACCCTGGCCGGCGGTGCAACGGGCCGCGCCATTGCCCCCGCAGGTGCCAGCACCGGCAGCGGTGAGGCTTTAGACAAACGCGATGGCGGCAGCGCCTTTGGCGGTTATGACGTGAAGGGCGCGGTTGATGCCGTGAACCGCGAATTGGCCCCTGCCCTGCTTGGAATGGATGCGTGCGCGCAGGCAGCCTTGGATGCGCGGCTGATCGCGCGGGATGGCACGCCGCAAAAAACCCGCCTTGGCGCCAATGCCACACTCGCCGTTTCAATGGCCGCCGCGCATGCCGCCGCCGCAGCTTCTGGCCTGCCGCTATGGCGCTATTTGGGGGGTGATGCGCCGGATGTTTTGCCGCTGCCGCAAATCCAGATTCTGGGCGGTGGCGCCCATGCCGGGCGGCGCGTGGATATCCAGGATTTCCTGGTGATGTGCCCGGCTGCCACCAGCTTTGCCGAGGCTTTGGATTGGACCGCGGAAGTCTATCGCGCCGCCGGCGCCATCATGAAGCAACGCGGCCTGCTGCAAGGCGTGGCCGATGAAGGCGGCTGGTGGCCCGCCTTCACGGCCAATGAACAGGCTTTGGAAACCCTTGTCGCCGCCATTGAAAAAGCAGGTTTCGCGCCGGGGCGGCAGATGGCGATTGCACTCGACATCGCGGCGACGGATTTCGGCAAGGGCGGGCGTTACAAGCTTGGCCTGGAAGGCCGCGAACTTAGCACCGATGAGATGATCCGCATGTTGCTCGGCTGGATCGCGGCCTATCCGATCGCGTCCATCGAAGACCCGTTGGCGGAGGATGACGCGGCGGGCTTTGCCGCCTTCACCCGCGAAGTGGGCGGGCGCATTCAGGTGGTGGGCGATGATTTCCTGGTGACGGATGCCGCGCGCGTCCGCCGCGCCGCCGCCATGGGTGCCGCCAATGCGGTACTGATCAAACCCAATCAGCGCGGCACATTGACGGAGGCCAAAGCCGCCTGGGATGCCGCGCGGGAGGTGGGCTTCGCCGGCATTGTCAGCGCCCGTTCCGGTGAGACCGAGGATATCACCATTGTCCACCTCGCCATGGGTTGGGGTGTTGGGCAATTGAAGGTGGGGTCCTTCGCGCGGTCCGAGCGTATGGCCAAGTGGAATGAGGCTTTGCGCGTGGAAGAAAGCCTGGGCGGGCGGGCGCGTTTTGCCGGCGGCGCTTATCTTGGGCGGTCGCGATCATGAAGGTGCTGCTGCATTATGATGCTGGGCCCGGGCTGGCCGCCCAGCTCGCGACGCTCAGCGGCCTTGAACTGACCATCTGCCCGGAAGCCGATACGGCGCGCTACGCTGCCTTGCTGCCAGAGGTAGAAGCGATTTGGCATGTTTTGCGCCCGATTACCGCCGCCGATATCGCCGCCGCGCCAAAACTCCGCCTGATCCAGAAAATCGGCGTTGGCGTGAACACCATTGACCTGCACGCGGCCCGTGCGCGTGGCATTGCCGTCTGCAACCTGCCGGGGACGAATAGTCGGGCGGTCGCGGAAATGACGCTCCTGCTGATGTTGGGGGCGCTCCGCCGCGTCGCTCATCTGGATGCTGAAACCCGCGCCGGGCGGGGCTGGTCGCAGCCCAGCGCCTTGCAGGATGGGCTTTTTGAATTGGCAGGGCGCAAGGTAGGCTTGGTTGGCTATGGCGCAGTGCCAAGGATTTTAGCCCCTGTGTTGCAGACCTTGGGGTGTGAGGTTCTCTACACCGCGCAGTCACCAAAGCCGGACGCCATTGGCACATACCGCCCCCTGAGCGCGCTGCTGGCCGAAAGCGACATTGTTTCGCTGCATATCCCGGAAACGGCGGAAACGCGCGGGCGGATCAATGCGCTTGCTATCGCCCGCATGAAGCAAGGCGCGGTGCTGGTGAATACGGCGCGCGGGGGCTTGGTGGAGCAGGCGGCGCTGGTGGCGGCGCTAAGGTCCGGCCATCTTGCCGCGGCGGGGCTGGATGTATTCCTGGCCGAGCCTCTTGACCCCGCAGACCCGCTGCTTTCCTTGCCCAATGTCGTGCTGACACCGCATGTGGCGTGGCTGACCACCGGTACCTTCGAAAGATCCTTCCGCATAGCCGCCGAGAATTGCCAGCGACTTGCAAGTGGGCAGCCCCTGCTGCATCAGGTCGCTTGATGGCGCAGCATCGCGCTGCCGCTATTGAGTGAATATTCGACCCTGGGTTGAAATTCAGTGCCCCCATCCAAATACAGTTTCGCCATTGGGGCGAGCAACAATTTTTCATTCTCAGAAATGGCGAGAAATCTTTTCAAAAATGCTTTTCTTCTGTTAATTCTCTTCCATGTCGAATGACCTGGAAGATCTGGACCGATTTAAGGCGGCAACCTTTGAGCCGCTGAGCTTTCGTGAAAGGGGTACAACTGTGCCTTTCACGACATCGCTGCTGGTCAATGCACGTATCCGCGAAGCCAGTGTGGGTCAGGGTTTCGAAATGGTTGTGGTCAACCCATCAGGCGGGCGCGGCGCGCTGATTCTGCCTTGGAACGCCATGACCGACATCTGTTCGCCAACGCTATTCGACCGCCATTTGTGGGAGAGTCTGGCCAAGGCTGATGATATCTCACCCATCGCCGTTCGACTTGAGGCGCAGAGGCTTGCCATTCAGGGCCTTGCCGGAAAGCACGCGGCATCGGCGGCACGCGATGCTGAAGGGCGAGAGCAGGCAAGCCAGCGCCTAGTGCGGTCCATGCTCTTGGAGAGCCTGATCAATTCTACTCATCGGCCGTCGCAGGCAGTAAGCCGCCTGGCTGAATCGGACCCTGAGGCATTCCACAAACTGGCCCGGCGCGCGGTGATGAAGTCCGCTGGAATTGCGGGAGTACCCTTGGCGGAATTCGCCGATGACCTGGAGGAATTGGTTGAAGTTCTGAGCGGAGCGATCCCGCAGGTTGAAGGCGAAGATGCCAGGCTTCGGCAAATACTTGGAAGCCTTTTCAGGGTTACCGACGAGATCACCAGATGGTCCTACAGCCAGTCGCAGGAAAGTGACCAACTTCTTGCCGCCCGCTTCATTGAACGAACTGCGCGTCAGACAATCGAATGTGCGGAATTCGTCTTGGCCGGAACGGATGCGCTGATTGCGAATATCGGGCTGCTGATGCCAAGCTGGAAAGCTGACCGCGATGCTGTCTTCGATCGCGCCATGCGCCCGGAATTGGTGCTGGATGGCTGGAGAACACCCATTTCTTTATGGGACGCGGCCAGCCTCAACCAGCGCGCATCTGTAGTCATGGAAATGGCGCTGATGGCACCAATCCTGCCACGAGAGGCGAAGGTTTGGCTTGGCAAGGGTGGCGAATGGCATGATGTGCCGCGAAGGGTTGCCCCTGTGGTGCGCGAAAAGGCCGACTGGCGTAGCGGCAACGCCTTGGATCTGGTTGCGCGCACGGAAAATCTGGTCAGTTTTTCGGTCGCCTATCAGAACCGTGTTGCCCCAATAGGGCGAGTGAGAACCAAAACGCGCCTTTCACGCCCCCCGCCAAGGGAAGATGGCACTTCAGAAAAGCACGGAGCCAGAGACCAAAATGCTACTGCGCCGCTGAATGCGAGGAGCGGATCGCGGTCATCAGAGTCCCGATCGAGCCGCAGCAGCAGCGCCAGAACAAACCGCGCCATCACCAATCAGTTAGAGGTCGCGTCGGATGAGGCGCTGGCGAAGATCGTTGCGATGGTGGACGGCCTCGGCAATCCTGAGATGCGCCTGCGGATTCTGGGCCCATCACTGGACCGGCTAAAGCGCCTGCGGCCGTCAAGGCTGATTAGCCTGATGCGCCTGCTCTTCCTGCCGCTTTCCGGCGCTCTTGTGGATACGCCGGAGTGGCAGCAGGCAGAAGAACGGATCCCGCGCTCGGCGATCAAGCCGTTGATGGAAGCGCTGCAGCGCGCCCTCGCGCCAAAGGCCGATATCTTCGCTGAGCAACTGCGCGGAGCAACTTTTGACGACACGGATCTGGCAGGCATTGTTGGACAGGAGCTATGGAACCTGGCCGCTGCTGCCGGACCGCGCCTGCGGGGGGCCGCTTTCTGGGAGGGCTCGGGCCTCGCGCCCGAAGCCATCGAAGCTATCGTCTCACTTGCCGTAAGCCTATGGCGACACGGGAAAGAGATTTGGAAGGGCATGCAGGAAGCAGCAGGGCAAGGCAGGCCTGATGTACTGGTTGCGGCGCTGATGGGGCCAGCGGGGGAAGGCGGGGTCGTTTTCTCGGCAGCGCTGGAGGCCTTGCTCCAGCGCGCACCTCAGCCTTCAGTTTTCGCACTTCTCTTGAAAGATATACCCCCCAAGGTTTCCGATGTCTTCGAAAACCTACTCATGAGATGCGTCACCAATACGCTGCAAGAACTACCGGGGGTTGATTTCGAAACAGGGGCACGCGTAGCCACGGATATTGGCGCGCTGATCAACGCCCTTGAAGACTGGCATATGACAACCAGAAGGTTTGATGCCAGGGAGCTTTTCGCCCATAGGCGTGGCCTGGATCAGCATTGCCTCACCACCTATCGTGAAGTGGTGTCCGTTCACGTGACCCAGGCCCTGCTAGAGTTCCACAGCGATCAAGCGGCAACATTCGCCGAAATTGAAGCCATGGCCCAGGTTGCGCGTAACTTTGAAGAAACGGGCAGACGCTTTGGTGCGCCGCAAGGCTACGATGCGGTGCAGGAGGAATTCCACACGCAAATGGAAAATTCCCAACGGGATCAAGCCCCGATGGCCGCTTCTGCAAGCGAAATCGCGCGGATCAGGGAGATATTGATCGGGCGCGACGCGGCTGACCGCTTTCTTTTGCGCAGGCGTCGCCAGGGCTTGGGCAGCAAATAGTACATGTCCGGGGGAGCCAAGAAATTCCCCTTGGCTCCGACATTCGCTGGCATTTTGCTGATAAGCGGTGATGCGCTCACTCAAACAAACAAGACGGATGGCGCGCGACGACGCCCTGCATTCCGTGACAAATAAATCACAAAAGGGCGCCTCTGGCTGAAAGAGTGAACCAGAAACCAGCTTGTGATTATCCACTGAAATCAATATCTAGCGCGGCTTATGTCAAATATTCCTACCTTATATTGCTCGCAAACGGATTGCCGCGCCGCATGCAAAAAAAACTTGGTTAAGCAAGACTCTGTCGCGTAAACTTTTCGTTAAGGTTTATCTTCTAGGTAAACTTCGGGTGATCTGCTCCCGCCTGTTTTTCGGTGGGCAAGTTCGCGTCGAAAAAGCATTTTTGTCGGTTGAGCGCAAAAACTGCGCCGGGAACTTGAGGCTTCTGGCGAAGGTACCATCATGTCTGGTGCGCAGATTGATCTAGAACGATTCCGATTGGATTCCCCCGAGCCGTTGAGCTTCAGGGAAAGGGGCGCCACCGTTCCCTTCACGACACCCATTCTGTTGAATGCGCGCATCCGTGCCGCAGCCATCGGCGACTACCGGGAAATGGTGGTGGCAAATCCCTCGGGCGGGCGTGGAGCCTTCGTGCTGCCTTGGTCCGCGATGCCAGAAATTTGCGCACCTACACTTTATGACCGCCATCTTTGGGACAACCTGAACAACGCTGAAGATATCTCGCCTATCGGTATTCGCCAGGAGGCGCAGCAGCTTGCGGCGCAGGGCTTGGCGGGGCGCCATGCAGCAACCGCCGCCCGCGGAGCGCAGCTGCGTGATCAAGCTGCCCGGCAGCTGATGCTTTCGATTTTGCTGGAAGGCCTGATCACCTCAACAGAAACGCTCGAGGAGAAAGCCATCGCTGCCCAGGCGGCCAAGGATTCTGTCCAAGCCAATCGGCATGAGCGTGCCCTGCTGCGGGCATCTAAGATCGCAGAGGTGCCATTCGCGGAATTCGCCTCTGATCTTGAAGCCCTTGCGGTCGCCCTGAGCGGAGCAACGCCTGACATCGCCGGGGACGAATCGCGCTTGAGGCAGATGCTTGGCGGCCTTGGCCGGATGGCCAATGGTATCGCGAGCTGGGTCAAGGATGATGATGAGGGGGGGGCGCAGAAGATGGCGGCGCAATTCGTTTATCAGAGTGCCCGCCAGACCATGGAATGCGCCGAAAAGGCATTATCTGCCACCCATAAAATGGTCGTTGATTTTGCCCGAGTGGTCCCACATTGGAAGACTGAGAAAGAAAAGGTTCTGGAACACGCCAGGATACCCGATTGGGTCATGGATGGCTGGCACACACCTTTGGCGCTTTGGGAAACGGCAGGGCCGGACGAACGCAGGGCAGCGATTGGGGAATTGGCGCTGATCGCGCCGATACTCCCCCGTGAAGCGAAAGCATGGCTCGGCAAATCGAGTGATTGGCGCGAAACCCCGACGCGCGTGACGCAGACAGTCCAGGAAAAGACGGATTGGCGGAGCGGCGCGCTTATGGGGCTGGTCGCACGCAATGAGGATTTGCTCGGTTCAGCGGTTTCCTTCGAAAATCAAATTCTACCCATGCGGCTTTCGGGGCGACAGAATACCGCGCCCCGCATCAGGGACAGGTCGAAAGCCAAACGGGGTAAGCAAAGTGCCAAGGGCCCAAGAGACTCTCTCAACCCCGAAGACATCGGATCAATGGCAGGCATTGTCCAGCAAACGGGCTCGCGCGGGGTGCTGGAAGAACTGGGGGGCATAGGTGAATTGCTTGCCGCTGCTCCAGAAAAAAAACTGCTCAAGATTGTGTCGTTGGTGGATCGCCTTGCCAATGCTGAAATCCACCAACGCCTTCTGGGGCCTTCCTTGCCCCGGCTCAAGCTTTTGCGCCCACCAAGATCCGCCAACCTGAAGCGACTTTTGCTTCTGCCCCTTTCAGGTGCCCTGACAAATGAGGCCGAGTGGCGCCGTTCAGGGGCGCATATTCCACGCTCAGCCATCATCCCGCTTATGGAGGTGATTTGCCCGGCATTGGGCGCGGAGGCTGATGCAATCAGGCCACAATTGCGCGGCGCGATGCTGGAAAAGCCGGATGTGGTGGATGAGTTTGGCCGAAAGCTGTGGCAGCTTGCCGCGGAAGCGTCCCCGGGGTTGCGCCCTGGCGACGGTTTGTCGCATGCCGGCCTGACCGAGAAGGATTTTCACGGCATCATTCAATTGGCGGAGGGGCTTTGGCGCCACGCCGGCCCTATCTGGGATGGCATGCGGCTTATTTGCGAAGAATGCCCACCCGATACGCTGCGCGCCGCTCTTTTAGGCCCAGCCGAGGAGAATCCGAGAGTTTTTGCAGCCGCCCTTGCCGCCATCATGCAGCGCGCCACCCATCCGGTGGTATTCGCCTCCCTCCTCAAGGATAGCCCCATCCCCAATTCGGGGGTTGTGGAGGATATGCTGAACAAGTGGGTGGGCAGCACTTTTCTCGCCATGACCCACGTTGAGTTTGGGGCGGGAGCACGCCTGGCAGAGCAGATCCGCACGGTGATCGAAGAGCTGGAAGCCGTCCCGCGCAGACAATCCAGCTTGGCCGCAACTGACCTTACTGCGCACCGGCGCAATCTGGATCAGTTCTGCCGCTTCACTTATCGCGAAATGGTTTCTGTGCACATTACCCAAGGCCTCCTCAATCTCGAGGAAGAGGAGCTTGACCAACTGGGCGAAATCGAAGCCATGGCCAGGGATGCCCGCAGCCTTGAGGATACTGGTCAGCGCGTCGCGACGTCGCAAAGCTATGCCGTAATCAAAGATGAATTCCGCGCCCGAATGGAAAGGGTCCTACGATCCAGTTCGCCACCGGCTGTTTCGGCCACGGATGTGCAGCGGATTGAAGAAATTCTCATTGGGTCAACGGCCACCAAAGACTCCCTAGAACCAGGGGAAGGCAAAGGGCTAAAGCGCCTATGATCCCGAAATGCTACCCCAGGTTGCAACCAAGAAAAAAGAGCCATACAAGCGAAATTTTCACTCAAAATAAAAAATTCCATGACCAATATAGTTCAATCCCCTCAGATCCGCGGGGGGTCTACAGTTGATGGGTGGCGTGATACGACAGCCCCAGAGACAGGCCCTGCCCTGTCAGGGCGGGCCGCATGTGATGGAGTCTTGATTTATCCGGTTTTGCCTGTCACGAGCCATTCTGAACTAATGCTTTGGCATCCCAGGTGACACTTGTCTGACGGAACATCAACGGATCAGCAAACGCCGGTACGCGAGGAAGTCGCGTCCTTCGCCATGCTTGGCGCGGGCGTACCTTTCACCAGCCCAAGGCTGCTCGGTGCACGGATCAGGCATGTTCCGCGACAGCGCGATTTTGATCTTGTCCTGCTGAACCCCGCGCAGGCCAAGGGCAACTACATTATTCCCTGGCGCGCCCTGCCCGAGGTCGCTGCCCCGACACTTTTCGATCTACGTCTTTGGGAAGCGCTCTCCAAAGCGAAGGAAATTCACCCAACCGCTGTACGTCGTGAGGCGCTGGTTGTCTCAGCCGAAGGTCTGGCGGGACGCCACGCCGCCAACGCCGCCCAGGATGCCTTGCGGGAGGAGAAAGAAAACGAAAGCCGGCTGCTTGCCGCATTCGCCGCGCAATGCATGGGCGGCCCGCAGGCGAGCATGGCCAATGCGGCCAAGCTTCAGCCCAACGAACCGCAACATGCAGAAGCCCTAACGGCACTGGCAGCGCGCTCACCGGCGCTCATGCAGCATCTGAACGCCCTGGCCGCTACGCTGGCCTTTATTGGGCCGGGAACAGATACTGGCAGTACTCCGTTGCGGCGATTGATGCATGAGATCTCGACCGTGATCGCGGAAATGCGCGCCTGCTTGGGGGATGGTGATGAAGGCAGCGAAAGCGCCGCATTGCGCTTCCTGATAGAAGCAAGCACGACAACATTGCATTATGCGGAACTTGCGATCAGTGAGATCGAAAGCAAGCTCAGCGATCTCGTTGACTTTCTGGCGCGACCTGAAATTGATGCAGCCAAGATTCTGGATCGTGCGCGCCGAGCAGAATGGATCCTG
The DNA here is from genome assembly GCA_945886995.1 of Asaia bogorensis. Classification (GTDB taxonomy): domain Bacteria; phylum Pseudomonadota; class Alphaproteobacteria; order Acetobacterales; family Acetobacteraceae; genus Neoroseomonas; species Neoroseomonas bogorensis_A. The sequence goes on along the minus strand of CAMCZJ010000030.1, from coordinate 1,627 downwards.
GATGGTTGGGGCATTCTGGTCGCCCTATGGCGCCGAACGGATTCGTTGATGCGTAACAGCATTATATGGGATCTGGTTTCGCTGGTGCCCGCCATGCCGCGCGAACTTCATGATTGGTTTACAGCAGAACAGGCGCGAAAAGCCCCCGCGCGGCTTTCGCGTGTGGTGGCCTTCGCCACTGATTGGCGCACGGGACAAACACTCGAACTGGTCGAACGCAATGAATTTTTGATCGGCTTCAGCCTACATTATGAAAACCGCATGACGCCGATGGCGCAATTCAGGCGCAGCCAGTCCCGCATCCGGATCCCGAAGTATCGCGGCAGCAGCCGGTCCCTCACCCGCGTCGGCGTGCAAGGGGCTGGGGCAAGCAGCATGATCCCAGAAGGTTTCGGCGCCTTGATGGAGAACCTTGGCACGATCAGCGATGAAAACTTGCTGCGTATCATGACCATGATTGACCGCTTGCCCGGACGCAGCAGGCTGGATCCGCTCTTGACCGATATTCGCCCAAGGCTTTCCCAGCTTCGCCCGCCGCGCCCCGTCACCTTCACGCGCCTGCTATTTATGCCGCTGGCGGGCGCGCTGGTTGATCAGGCTGATTGGCGGCGCGAACCAGAAACCGTTCCGCGCACCGCCTTGCATCTCATTTCCGCGCTGATCAGTGATTTGCTGGGGGAAACGTCGCAGGGTCTTGCGGAAGCACTGCGGCCCAATGTGTTTTCGGACTTTGCGGTGGTGGAACGGTTCGGCCGCCCCCTGTGGGAGAACGCGGCACGCGTTGGTGAACGCATCAATCCCGACACGCGCTGGGCCGATGCGGGTTTTTCACCGGAAGATTTCCGTTCCATCATGCGCCTGGCCACTGGTGTGTGGCGGCACGCCGACGCGGTGTGGGATGTTCTGCGCCTGGGCGATTCACCAGTGGCTCTGGATGCAATCAAGGGTGCGCTGTCCGGGCCAGCCAGCGATAGCTTGGCGGTTTTTTCGGCAACCTTCCGCACCTTGCTCCGCGCTGTCCGTAATCCTTCCGCCTTTGCGTCGCTTGTGGCAGGGGGCATGCCACCCGGCACATCAGAGATTGTCATCGAGAACCTTGAGAATTGGATAGAGGGAACCCTGCCAAAACTCGCAGAATGCGAAGCTTCTGAGGCTGCGGAACGCGCCGAGGAGCTCGGCAAGATGGTTGAAATCTTGGGTCAGACAGCATTCTTCCAGATACCGCGTCGCCGAAAGCTGCTTTCCTCCTTCTTCTGGCGGCTTGAGGAGCATTGCCGCGTCCTTCTCCTTGAAATCGTCAATGAACAAATCTTGCCCGCTCTTACGCCGTCCTCCGCGCCTTTCTCTGACATCGCCTTTGCACAACTGGAACGTCAGTCACGCGCCGCGCGCCGCCTTGAAATTCTGGGGCGGCATTTCGGTAATGATCCCAGCTACGACGAAGCCCAGCAACGCGTCATTAAGGCCTTCGTTGCCGCCAGGAAGGGTTCGGAAGGACTGGCAATCACACCAGTTGATCTCTTGAGACTGGGTGAAAGTCTACTGGGCCGCGAAAAGGCGCGGGCACTACTTGCTGCCTAGAGCAGATCGCGTTCAGATGGAATCATCTGAACGCGTGAAGATGCTC
>CAMCZJ010000029.1 GCA_945886995.1 Asaia bogorensis | reverse complement strand
GCTTGTCTTATGACTTTTCCCGCTGATTGGGCTGTAAAGGAACCGCCGAGAGGAGGTTCTGGCCTCCCCTCAGCGGCGAGGGACGGATCGTGGATCTGCTGGCCGTTTGACGGGCCGAGCTAGAGTTTGATCGCCCTCGTCTTTTCCCTCAGGCCTGAACGGATACCAGGGGTTTAGCCCCGGATGACAAGCATAGGCAGGGCAAAAGATGACAGAGACTAACATCGGGATTGATATCTCGAAAGACCACCTCGACGTGCACCGCCTCCCTGGCGATGAGCGCCGGCGTTTCGATAATTCCAAAGCTGGTCACAAGGCCCTGATCCTATGGATCGGGGATACCCCAGCGCGGGTCGTCTATGAACCCACGGGGCGTTATCACCGCACCCTGGAAAGAGCATTAGCCGCAGCAGGCATGCCAATCGCCAAGGTCAATCCGCGCCAGGCCAGGCGCTTCGCAGAGGCCATCGGCAATCTTGCCAAAACTGATGCGCTTGATGCGGCAATGCTCACGCGTATGGGGGCGGTTCTGTCGCTGGAGGCACGGCCCGTACCAAGTGGTCTCATCAATGATCTCAGGGATTTGCGCACGGCACGCAACGCCCTGATCAAGGATCAGGTCGCAGCCCTGACCCGGGCCAAAGCCATCACGCTGCCCCTTCTCAAGCGCCAAAACGCCGCCCGTTTGAAGCAGATTGAAGCGCAAAGAGAGGCTGTTGATGCAGCAATCAACGCACTGATCCAGGGCGACCCTGATCTGGCCCAGCGCTTCGCTATTCTGTGCTCCATCCCAGGCATCGCCGAGGTCAGCGCCGCCATGCTCCTCATTGAGATGCCAGAGCTCGGCAGCCTTGATGAAAAGCAGGTCGCAGCCTTGGCGGGCTTGGCCCCCATCGCCAGGCAATCCGGCAATTGGAAAGGAAAGTCCTTCATCCGAGGCGGGCGCCAACAGGTTCGGCAGGGGCTTTACATGCCGGCCCTGGTCGCCATCCGCTTCAATGCCGATCTAAAGACAAAATATGAGCAACTCATCAAGGCGGGGAAAGCCCCAAAACAGGCCATCACCGCCGTCATGCGAAAGCTCATCATCCTCGCAAACGCGCTACTCAAAAAAGGTAGACAATGGCAAATGCGGGTGGCTTGACTATCACGGATACTCTGCATTCCTCACCTCCCAGAGAGTTTCGCCTTTTCGGTCCCCTTCGCCACGCCATTTTCCTTTCTTAAAACATTGGAATTGCATGGTTTGAGAATCGTGCGGTGATGCCTCGCCTCTATACTCCCCACATCTTGCGCCCTGTGTCGGGTCGAATTGGGGGCTGGTCCAATTCATCTCCGCTCTAACCAACTTGGAAGTTGGAGCCTTCAAGCAAACCCGGGGCCGTTTAATCACCCCCGCGCCGCAACCACCGCCAATATCGCCTGCGCCGCCGCTGCCTGGGATGGTTCAATCACCGGCACGCCGCAGGCATCTTCCGCCGCGCGCCGATGGTGCGCCATGCCGGCACAGCCCAAGATCACGGCCTCTGCCCCCAGCGCCACCAATTCACGTGCCACTGCCGTAATGCGCGCGCGCGGCGCCACTGGGTCTGTCAGCACTTCCATATCCAGATTAAGCGCAATGGAAGCCACCATGCGCGCTTCCACCCCCATGGCCTGCAATACCCGGCGCTGGCGCGGCTTGGATTTATCCGTAAAGGCAATCATGCCGAAATTCTCAGCGCGGTTCAGCGCGGCGGCGATGGAACAGCGTAAGGGGCCGAAAACGGGCTTGTCGGTGACCATCCGCACCGCTTCAATCGCGGGGTCGGAAACGCAGCCGATGATGTAGGCATCTGCCGGCTCAGCCGCGACGCGCCGGCAAAGGGGTTCAGCCACCGCATACCAATCCCGCCATGTCACGATAGCGGGTGGGCCTTCTTCCAGCCGGGTTACATCTATGCGCGGTAGGCCAGGGGCGGTGAAGGGCGCCACGGCGGCGGCAATGCCTTCAGTGCAGCTTATGCTGCAATTCGGATTGATCAGCAGGATGCGTTCATTCATGCGGGGTATCCTGGCGCCAAGCGTGAAGGGGCTGCAAGCCAAGCTTGATTGGCGCTGATTTCGGGCCTAACGCTGCGCTGCACAATGCTGGGTCAACCCGGCTGGGATTGGAACAAAAATGCCTTGGGAACCGGACCGCGAGCCTCCCGCCCTGCCCTATCAGCCGCCCAATACGCGGGATGGGCTGATGCGCGGCTTGAAAGGGCTTTGCCCGGTGTGCGGCAAGGGCCGGCTTTTCGCGGGCTATCTGCGGGTGGCGGCGGCCTGTGAAAGCTGTGGCGCGCCGCTTGGCCGGCTGCGCGCGGATGATGCGCCGCCCTATTTCACCATCCTGATTACCGGCCATGTGCTTGTGCCGGGCGTTTTATGGATCGAAAAAGCCTATATGCCGCCCATGTGGGTGCATATGGTGGTCTGGCTGCCGCTTTTTACCATTCTCTGCACGCTGCTGCTGCGGCCCATCAAGGGTGCCACCCTGGGTTGGATGATGCGCCTTGGCATGACCGGGGATGAAGGCGGCGTGGCGCTGCGGGGTGACAAGCGGGATGCCTGAACAGCGCCTGATCCGCGTTGAATTGCCGGAAGAAGCCGCCGCCCCTTCTGCCTATGCGGAAGCGGATCGGCGGCAGGCCATTGCGGATTTGCTGCACCATAACCGCTTTGATCCTGAAGGGCTGCCGCGCGGGCCTTATGTGCTGGGGCTTGCCGTGCGGGAAGGCCGGCTGGTCTTTGATATCCAGAACGCGGATGGCGCAACGCTGCATGTATTGGCGCTTGCCCTTGGCCCTTTTCGCCGCCTGATCAAGGACTACCACATGGTAGTGGAAGCGCATGAACAGGCCGTCGCGGAAAGCGGCCCGGAATCCCGCGTGCAAGCCATAGATATGGGCAGGCGCGGCCTGCATAATGAAGGCGCTGAATTGCTGCGCGCGCGGCTCGCGGGGCGCGTTTCGCTGGATTTTGATACGGCGCGGCAATTGTTCACGCTGGTTTGCGCGTTGCACCAACGCATCTGAGATTAGCGGATTTGCAGAGCGCGTAGTTCAGCGGCGAGTGACACAGGCAGGGTGAAGCCCACTTCCCGCCTGAGCCGCCCGGTATGCGCAACCATATAGGGCGGTTCATTGGGCCGATCAGCCAGCGCGCCAAGCCTCAACAAATAGGGCCGCCCGGCGATTTCGGCGATCAGCCGCGCCATATTGGCAATGCTGATCGGCGCGCCAGAGCCGATATTCACAGGGCCCGTCACATCACTTGCGGCCAGTGCCACGATGGCAGCGGCAGCGTTCTGCGCGCTGATGAAATCACGCACCGGCCTGCCAGAAGCACATTGCGCTTCCCGCCCTTCGCTGAGCGCCAACATGATGGAAGGCACCAGCCGCGCGGGGTTCTCACCCGGGCCAAACAAATGAAACAACCGCGCCCAGGCATGGCTGAAATGCGCGCGGCCTTCAGCCATTTCGGCAAGGCGCCGGGCAAACGCGGCCTTGGCTTCGCCGTAAGGTGTTGCGGGGGCAATGTGGCGGGCCTCTGACCAGGGATAGGCGTTATCACCCGCATCCGTTGCGTATTCGGCGCAGGTGCCAATTCCCACGAAGCGCCGCGTGCCCGCTTCCGCGGCATAGGCGGCAAGCGCGGTGGAAGCTTCCAGCCAATCGGTGTTTTCCGGCGCGGTCCAAAACCGCCCATGGGCGACATACCAGGCGGTATGGATGATGATGGCTGGCTGTATATCTTTGATCAGCCTTTGCGCTTCTTCCTGCCGCAGCAGGTCAAGCGCATGGGCGGTGATGCCCGCGCTTTCGGGCGCTGCGCCGCGCGCCGTGACATGCACATCATAGCCCCGCGCGGCCAATAGCGCCGGGATATGCCGCCCGATAAAGCCGGTAGCGCCGGTGAGCAGAATACGCTCAGCCATTGAGGAGCGGCCAGTTGCGGTCGCGTTCGGAAATCACCTTGGGGTCCGCTGGCCAGGCAATGCCAAAAGCGGGATCATCGAAGCGCACCCCGCGCGCGAGTGCCGGCGCATAGGGCGTGTCAATCAGATATTCCACCACCGCATCATCAGTGAGGCTGAGGAAGCCATGCGCGATACCACGCGGCACGAAAACCGCATTGGCCGCCTTGCTGTCGAGCGTGATGGCGACATGGCTGAGATAGCTTGGCTGATCGGCGCGCAAATCCACCAACACATCAAAAACCGCGCCGCGTACGCAACGAATGAGTTTCTGTTCTTCTGCCGGTGCTACCTGAAAATGCATGCCGCGCAGCGTGTGCTGGCGCGTGTTCTCTGAAAGGCTTGCCTGAATGGGTGCGAAATCAATCCCCGCCGAGGCAAAGCTTTCCTGGCACCAGCTGCGCACAAAGGCGCCGCGTTCATCCCGCGCGGGGCTCGCTTCAATGCGGAACAAGCCGGCGATGGGGGTGGCGTGGAAAATCATAGCGCGCAGACTTCCGCCGCTTTGTCATAGAAGGCCTTGCCGAAGCGCGCGGGTTGGCCCAGTGGCAAGGCGCGGATCATGTCACGCAGCGCATGGCGCAGTACACGCCGGCGCGGCGCATCGGCAGCCAATTCGGCGGCTTTCTCGATATAATCTTCAACGCTGAAGGTGGCCAAATCGCCAACCCCGGCATTGGACAGGTTGGAATAGGAAAGCCGCTCAGCAAAACCGGCCCCAACCAGGGAAATACAAGGAACGCCCATCCAAAGGCTTTCGCAGGTGGTGGTGCCGCCCACATGCGGCAGCGTGTCCAGCGAGATATCCATCTTGTTGTAATGCGGCAGATGCTTGCCGCGAATGCCAACAAATTCGATCCGGTCCGGGTCCACATTCCGCTCAGCGAAAGCGTTGCGCGTATTTTCAACGAAAGAAACCCCACCCGCTTCCGGGCGGATGAAAATAAAGCGGGAATCAGGCACGCGGCGCAGCACCGCCGCCCAGGTGTCAATGCAAAGCCTGGTGTATTTGTAGGGGTTATTGGCGGTGCCAAAGGTGACGAAGCCACGCCTATCCTGCGGGATTTCAAGATCAATCGGCACTTCATAAAAGCCAAGCCGCCCGCCAATGGTCACCCAGGTTTCAGGCAATTCAAAGGGCTTTTCAATCAATAGCCTTGGGTCTTCGGGTTTGATGTAGGGATCAACCAGGATGTAATCTATCGTCTCCAGCCCCGCGGAATGCGGATAGCCAAGCCAACTGCCACCAAGCCGCGCGGGGCGATAGGCCATGACTTCAAGCTTGTTCATGGCCGTGCTGCCGCCCAATTCAAACAGCAGATCAAGATTATCCTTGGCGATATCCGCTGCCACCTGGTCATCCGGGCGATGCGGCCACCAGCGGAAATTCACGGCTTTCTCAAGCTCAGTCTGAATGACATCCCGTTCCCCTTCATAGAAGGAATAACAGAATACCTCGAATCGGTCGCGGTCATATTCCTCAAGCAGGGGCATGCAGAAATAGGTGACGGGGTGATTGCGCAAATCGCTTGAAAGATAGCCGATGCGCCATTTGCGCGGCATATGCAGCGCGGGCGCCGCCGGCACAGGCTTGATGCGCCGCAGCACATTCCGCCCCCAATTGCGGTGCCATTCCACAATCGCGATGCGGTCCTCCAAGCTATGCACCTGGCCCAATTCATAATGCACAGATGAATGGCGCCCTTCCGACTGCCAAATCGGCAGAAGGTCTGGGATGGCGCCCGTTGCGTCCAATTGGTCCAGATCCATCACGCGCTGGAAAACCGTGCGGAGCGAACGGGAACTGCGCGCGACCTTGTCCGGGTGCCGGTTTATGAAATCCCGCGAAAGGCGATAACTTTCCTCAAGATGCGCCACTTCATCATCATAGCGGCTGCGGGACAGGCTTTCGATATAGGCGGATTGAATCTCCGCAGCATCAGGGTTCGCTTCATGCGCGCGCTTCAGCGCCTCATTCGCAAGCCGCCTATCGCCATCGCCTGCCATGCGGGAAAGGAAAAGATTGGCCTGCCGTTCACCGGGGTCTTCGGCCAGGATGCCATCAATCACCGCGCGTGCTTCATCACGCTGTCCAAGGCGCAGCAACATACGCGCATGCATCACATCAAGGCCGCGATCACCCAAATGGAATTTGCGCGCGCGCGCCACCACGGGAATTGCCCCGGCGATATCGCCCTGGTCAATCAGCATGCCCATCAGATCATTCAGCGTATTGCGATCCTTGGGCTGAAATTCGAAGGCTTTTTCAAACCCAGCGCGCGCCGCCGCAACATCGCCAAGCGCGCGCCGCATGCGCGCAAGCAGGCGCCATATTTCGCCATTGCGGGGATCAAGCCGCACGCCTTCCTGAAAGGCCTTGGCCGCTGCAGCGTAGTCCCCGCGCGCTTCTTCAACATTGCCCAGGTTCTGCCAGGGAGAAGCGCTTTTCGGATCAAGCTTCTGGGCGGCTTGCAGCATGGCCGCAGCCTCATCCAATCGCCCGGCGCGCTTCAGCATGACCCCAAGAAGATTGGTCAGCGCGAAATCCTTGGGCTTGCGCGCATGCACCGGCGCCACAAGCTCAGCCGCTTCCTTGTGCCGGCCAAGATTGGATAAGGCGATGGCATAAGGGGTGCAAATCGGCCCAATCGGCGCGCCAAGCGCCACCGCCTTGGCGAAGGCTTCGACGGCTTCCTTGGGGCGGCGACTATTCGCCAAGATACCGGCCAATTGCTGCCAGGCCGCCTTATCCTCAGGCTCTGCGGCCAGGCGGGCGCGCAAATCCTCCTCAAGCCGCACAGAATCAGCTTGGTTGGCGGGCTTGGGTCGGGCTGCCGGGGCGGTCCGGGGGGGCTTGGCTGGGCGATTCGGTTTGCGCATCAGGCGCTTCGCTTCCCTTGAATTAGGCGTCAGAAGGCGGATGACGCTTATCACCCGCCCGCCCCGCAAGACAAATCGGCTGCCTTTCTGGCGACTCGCATGATGCGTTGTTTCCCAGCCCGCGCCCCGTTATGTTCACCTGGAATCAGGGAACAAGACATGAACGATCTTTTCGGTCGCGGCGGTCCTCGCAAGGGGGGCGGCGGGCAGCAGGATGGCTATTCCGCCAAGGATATCGAAGTGCTGGAGGGGCTGGAGCCCGTCCGCCGCCGTCCCGGCATGTATATTGGCGGCACGGATGAAAATGCGCTGCACCATCTGGCGTCCGAAATCATTGATAACGCCATGGATGAGGCTGTGGCCGGCCATGCTGACCGGATCGAGGTAACGCTTGAGGCCGATAATTGGCTGGTGGTGCGCGATAATGGCCGCGGCATCCCGGTGGACCCGCACCCGAAATTCCCGAAACTGAGCGCGCTTGAAGTGATTCTGACCACGCTGCATTCCGGCGGCAAATTCTCCGGCAAGGCCTATGACACCTCGGGCGGGCTGCACGGCGTCGGCTCATCGGTCGTGAACGCATTATCTGAGCGGATGGAGGTAGAAGTCGCGCGCGACCGCACCCTGTTCACCCAAGTCTATTCGCGCGGCAAGGCGATCACGAAGCTGAAGGATGCCGGCGCGGTACAGAACCGCCGCGGCACGACCATTCGCTTCAAGCCGGACCCGGAGATTTTCGCCAAGCAAACCTTCCGCCCGGAACGGTTGTATCGCTTCTGCCGGTCCAAGGCGTATTTGTATCGCGGTGTCGAAATCCGCTGGGCGTGCGACCCCGCGCTGATCAAGGATGAAACGCCCGCGCAAGCGGTACTGCATTTCCCGGGCGGGCTTTCGGATTTCTTGACCGCCGCGCTGGAAGGCCGCCCAACCGTGGTGCCCGCCGCCTGGTCTGGCGAAGCAGAATTCCCCGAAGGCGCCGGGCGGGTTGAATGGGCGGCAAGCTGGGTGGAACGCGGCGATGGGTTCTTGAACACCTATGCGAACACCATCCCAACGCCGCAGGGCGGCACGCATGAAGCCGGGTTTCGTACGGCGTTGGTCAAGGGCTTGCGCGCCTATGGCGAACTCAAGAAGGAAAAGCGCGCCGCCAATGTGACCGCCGAGGATTTGCTTGGCCCCATTGCGGGCATGCTTTCGGTCTTTATCCGCGAACCGCAATTCCAGGGCCAGACCAAGGATCGGCTCACCAGCCCGGAAGCGGCGCGCCTGGTTGAATTGGCCTTGCGCGATCATTTCGATCATTGGCTGGCGGGCGACCCGGCCAACGCTGATAATCTTCTCGCCTTCGCGATTGAACGGGCGGAGGACAGGCTGCGTCGGCGCGCCGAGAAGGACACGCCGCGCAAGACCGCGACGCGCAAGCTGCGCCTGCCCGGCAAGCTTTCCGATTGCGCGCGCGAAAGCGCCGATGGCACGGAGCTTTTCCTGGTTGAGGGCGATTCCGCCGGCGGTTCCGCGAAACAGGCCCGTGATCGTGAGACTCAGGCCGTGTTGCCCCTTCGTGGCAAGATCCTGAATGTCGCCAGCGCCAGTGTGGAAAAACTTCGGCAAAATCAGGAATTGAAGGATTTGATCGAAGCGCTTGGCTGCGGAGTCGGGGATAGGTTTGACATCGCCAAGCTGCGCTATGGGCGCGTTGTGATCATGACGGATGCGGATGTGGATGGCGCGCATATCGCGGCCCTTTTGCTGACTTTCTTCTACCGCGAATTGCCGGAATTGGTGCGCCAGGGCCGCGTGTTTCTGGCGCAGCCGCCGCTTTATCGCCTGCAAGCGGGCGGGGTTTCTGTTTATGCGATGGATGATGCGGATCGCGAACGCGTCTTGAAGGCGCGCTTCAAATCCAACCAGAAGGTGGAGGTCAGCCGCTTCAAGGGGCTTGGTGAAATGCCGCCGGCGGCACTGAAGGAAACCACCATGGACCCGAAGAAGCGCACGCTGCTCCGCGTCATGCTCGCGCCAGAAGATCGGTCCTTTACCAGTGAAAGGGTGGAAGAATTGATGGGAAGGCGCCCGGAATTGCGCTTCCGATTCATTCAGGAAAATGCCGGGCGCATTGCCGCCGAAGCGCTGGACGCCTGAAGCAGACTATCCAGCGAAAGCCTGGGTGCGCACCAGCCGCGCGTAAAGACCATCAGCCGCCATCAATTCCTGATGATTGCCCTGTTCCACCGCGCGGCCCGCTTCCATCACGACAATCCGATCCGCATCGCGCACGGTTGCCAGGCGATGCGCGATCACCAGCGTGGTGCGGCCCTGACGCAACCGCGCAAGTGCTTCCTGCACCAAAGCCTCGTTTTCCGCATCAAGCGCGCTGGTCGCCTCATCCAGCAGCAACACGCGCGGATCTCGCAGCAGGGCGCGCGCGAGCGCCAAGCGCTGCCGCTGGCCGCCTGAAAGCCGATTGCCGCCGGGGCCGAGTTCCGTCTGATAACCAGCGGGCAAGGCGCTGATGAAATCATGCGCCGCCGCCGCGCGCGCGGCTGCCTCAACTTCGGCGGCCGTCGCGCCAGGCCGCCCGCAGGCGATATTGGCGAAGGCCGTATCTTCGAAAATCACCGCATCCTGCCCGACATAGGCGAGGGAATCGCGCAGATTTTCCAGGCTGATCGCGCGAATATCCACACCATCGAGCAAAACGCGCCCCTCGGTCACATCATAAAGCCGCGGTACCAAGGCTAGTGCTGTGGATTTCCCCGCGCCGGAGGGTCCCACAAGCGCCACTGTCTGGCCGGGTTCGGCGGCGAAGCTCAGGCCCGAAAGCGCAGCATCCGGCACGTTTTCATAGCGAAAGCCCACACCATCAAAAGCAATCCGCCCGCCACCTTCCGGCAGCGCCGCGGGGCTTACGGGGCTCGTGATCTGGCGCGGTGTGTCAATGATGCCGAAAACCCGCGCGAGGCCAGCAAGCCCTTCCTGCAAGGCAGCGTTCAAGGACCCCAAGGCGCGCACCGGGCGCGCGGCAATCAGCACGGCGGCGACAAAGCCCGTGAATTCCCCGATCGTGCCCTGCCCGCTCGCGACACGATACCCAACCACGCCCAGCACCGCGGCCACTGCCAGCCCACCCAGCACTTCCAGCATAGGATCAAGCGACGCGCGGGTGCGTTGGATGCCGAAAATCGCTTCTCGCAAACGGGCAAATAGCGCATTGGCGCGCGCTTCCTCAGCCGCTTCAAGCCGATAGCCACGCACCACCCGCGCCGCGCCAAAGCTTTCCGTGAGCCTGGTTGCCGCATCCCCCACGCGATCCTGCATGCCGCCAGATGCGCGGCGGATGCGCTTGCCAAGCTTCAGGATGGGCACCACGGCAATCGGGTAAAGCAGCGCCGCAATCAAGGACATTTGCCAATCAAGCCAAAGCATGGACCCAATCAGGCCAATCAACGTCAGCACATCGGCGATGGCATTGATGGATTTCTGCAGCGCTTCGCGGATCAGCCCCGCATCGGTGGTGAAGCGCGCGGCATGGCGCGCCGGCGCATCGCGCGCCACATCGGCAAGATCGGCCCAGGTCAGCGCCTTGAACAAATCGCGTTGCAGGTTTTCCACCACGCGCAGCACGACGGATTGAATGGCAACCGCTTGGCCGAATTGCGCGAGCGCTTTCAAGGAAGTCACCAGAATGATCACGCCCGGGATCAGCCACAGCACACGCTCATCGCCCGCCGTGAACAGATCAAACGCCTGCTGGATGACAATGGGGTAAAGCGCGGTCGCGCCTGAGACGCCAAGCGTGCAGAGCAGCGCCAGCAGGATGCCCCTGCCATGCTGGCGGAGATAGGAACGCCAGAGCCGAAAGGTCAGCGTGCGGGTGGAGGTATCGTTCATGCTGCGCCGCTTATAGCCCCTGATGGGCTGGTTGCGATAAGGGCCTTGCCAGACTCCGTAAAGAGCTGTTAGTTCTCTTTTTGTTCCTGTAGGGTGTGGCTGGATCCCCATCGTGCCGCACCCTTCCCGTTATCAGCGGGTGAGTTCGGGGGGAGGTTGTACCTCCCCCCGCCCTTTCCTGTAGCTTGGCCCTGTGCTGCACGTTTTTTATTCGCTGAGTTGTTCCGCCCGATAGAGGCTTAGCGGCTTCGGGGCGCGGATAAGGTCCGGACGAAGAAAGCCAGCCGCATCGCAAATGCCTCGTCGTTTGCAGGGCAGCGCAGGACATGGTCTTCGCCTTCGAAGAAATGGGCCTCGGGCGGCCGTCCAGCGGCGGTCAGCCGCGCGACCAGGCGATGCGCCATTTCGGCACTCCAGACCTGATCCGCTTCCCCTTGAGTGAGGAAGATCGGGCCTGGATAATGCTCCGCGGCGAGCGGAAGGCCCGGCCTGGTGCGTTCATGCGCACCCTTCCAGGACCAGGCGGGGCGCGTCCAATCGCCCGCCCAGGCTTTCCCAGTATGAAAATCTGAAAAGATATAGGCCGGCCAGACTGCATCCGGTGGGGAATGGACAGCGACGGCGTCCGGTAGGGCGGGATGGCCGTCTTGCGCAAGAAGCTGCGCCAGAAGCAGCGCCTTTTCCGCCCCGCGGGAGGCGCCGAACAAGCCGATCCTGCAGGCCCATTCCGCCGCGGCATCTCGCAGCCATTCCAAAGCGCCGACCGCGCCTTCAAGCGGGACGTCATCAATGTTCAGGTGATCGGGATAGTCGCCGACGCCGTTGTATCGGTGCGCCAAGGCGGCGAAGCCGTTCGCAGCGAGCATGGCGCAGGTCACATCATTCCATCCCGCCGGTGCGCCTTCGCTGCCATGCAAGCAAACCACGCCGCCGATCGGCGGATGACCCACCGGCCAATAAACCGTTCCGCTCGGCGATGAGGTTCTTCGGAGCTTCATGGTCGCCTGCCTCGAATCTGTGTCCGCCGTTTCCAAATTACGCAGCGGAGTGGCGGGGATTACACGCGATGGTCTATTCGGAACACTATCATGGCCGAAGCCATTACTGCTCGACAGGAAAATCGAACATCATACTGCTTTGCACGGCAAGCACCGGGGCAGGCAGAAGGGCCGCTCGTACCGCCTGGGGTGCATTCGGGGGAAGACAAACTCTTCCCCCGCCCTCTCTTGCGCCATGCGCCCCAGTCTTGCAGTTTGCCCGCGTGTTACCTGCGCTCCGCCGCCACGCCTCGCTCGTGGTCATTTTCCTGATTGCCGTCACGGCCGGGCTTGCCACCCTTCAGTTGCGGGGCGCCGAGGCCTTCATGGCTGCGCTTTGGCATGCCTGGGATTTGTTCCTGTTCATTGTGCCGTCACTTGTCGCGGGGCTGTTGCTGGCCGCAGCACTTCGGCAATTGCTCTCCCCGGATGCGCTGGCGCGCTTGATGGGGGCGGAAAGCGGGATTTTTGGCCTGTTTATCGCCACCCTGGTCGGCACGCTTTCGCCGGGCGGGCCCATGGCGGCCTTTCCGCTGGTTCTGGTGCTGGCCGGTGCAGGGGCGGATCGGGGCGCGCTGGTCGCTTTCATCCTCGCCTGGTCGCTTAATGGCTTCCAAAAACTGCTGGTCTATGAGGCGCCGCTGCTCGGCCTTGATTTCGCAATGCTGCGCACGTTGATCACCTTCCCCATGCCGATGATCGCGGGATGGATCGCACGGCGCGTGCCCATCGCCTGGGAGCCACCGAAATGAGCGGGCCGCAGATCATCCTTTGGGTGATAGCGCTGGCCGTGCTGGCGCTTTGCATGCGCCGCGGCATGCCCCAGGCACGGCGCGCAGTGGCCGAGACCAATCGCGGCTTTTGGCGCATCCTGCCCATGTTCTGCGTGGCGCTACCGATGGCAGCGTTTTTGTCGGAGCTTGTGCCGGCAGATATCGCCACCGCCTGGCTTGGCGATGATTCCGGCCTCAGCGGCATCATGATCGCGTCCTTGGCAGGCGGGATCATGCCAGGCGGGCCTTTTGTGACCTTTCCGCTGGTGATCACCTTCAGCAAGGCCGGCGCGGGGGTCGCGCAAATGACCGCGCTGCTCACGGCCTGGTCTGTCTATGCGCTGCACCGCATTCTGACGTGGGAATACCCGGTGCTGGGCTGGCGCTTTGTGGCGATGCGCTTGGCGTCGTCCTTTTTCCTGCCCGTGCTGGCGGGGCTGATCATGCAGGCGCTGCTGCCGTTTTTTGCGATCAATCTGGCGGCGCCTTGAGTAGGCGTCGCGTACTAAGCCGACGCTAGGTCATGATGCGGAAAATCTTTTTCTGGTGGAGATAGTCGATAAGGTACCGCTACATGTACGCCGCTTCCTAGCGTCCGCGCTAAGGGCGGCAACCGTGAGAGGGGTATCATCTTTGAACAAGCGGGTCATGATGGGGCAGGCTCATTACGTCCGAGCGCACCCATACCCTTGACGATGGCCATGATGGTCCACACTAGCCACCAGATGAGAATGCCGATCGGAATAAGGGTAAGGACGAAACCGAGGCCCATGGTAAGCACAGTGGCGAGGCCGACCAAGCTATAAATGGCAGTATTTACCGCCGTGAAAATGATGCCGCGCCAGAATATTTTGATTTGGAAATTCATGTGCGACTTGAACACGCCTGTGGCTTTGTCTCGATTTACATAGGCCATGATGACACCGATCAAGGCCGTGATACCTGTAAAAAATCCGATGATATATAGGATGTAGATCAGGTTGGCTTGTCCCTTGCCACCGTCGCCCCCGCTGATAGCCGCATTTTCGCTAACGCTCTCAATCCCCATGATTTCCCCCATGATCTCCGATACTCATAGCGTAAGCCCCTCACTGCCATCTGGCCTCTGTATCCACGAAGCCGCAAAGCTGAAACTTGAGGTTTTGCTCACTAGATACACTTGCGAATAAGAAGTGCTTTGTCACTGAATTAAATTGCACAGTGAGTTGCACAATTTTGCAAAGCTCGAATACGGTAGAGCACAACGCCCCCCAGTAGCGGCTCTTTCTTAGCGGAGCCCAAACTATCTGCAGCTCAATAATTCGAAATCCAATCCATGACTTATTGTGACGATGCATCGCAGATAAGCAGGCAGTTTTGTTAGTGACGGCTTAGGCATGATCACCTAAACCAACTTCCCTCTTGTTGAAGCGGATTTTTTGCCTCGGCTGCCAAGCGTAAGATTTCTTGAACTACCACCCTCACGCGTTTCGTCCCCCGCGTTCCTGCCTGATAAGTCAGCCATAGCGGAAGTGTTGCCTCCGTTTCGATGGGGGTACGTAATAAACCAGAGAAAACATTCGCAACATAATTTGGCAACAAGGCCAGAAAATTACCACCTCTGATAATTGAATCTACGATAACGTGGTTTTCCATTTTTATCAATTTCACACGGCCAGATATCATTGCCCGCCACACTTTGAACGCGGGGTTAACATCATGCGCCACAAAGTGAAGCATTTCTAGCCCGCAAAGATCCTCCAGTGTCTTTGGTATTCCATGACGGGCCGCATACTTTTCACCGATGAACAGCGAAAAATCTACTTCCCCAAGTTTTCTGGCCGTGACGTTCTGATCATCGGGATTCTTCCAGAGGAAGGAAATATCCGTTTCTGTACCGACTTTTAGATATCGTGGCGTCATACTTTGATATGTAAGGTTCAAGTTCGGGTAGATTTGTTGCCATTCCAGTAGACGTGGAGATAACCAGTAAGCGCCTAGTCCTTGAGTAATATTGATACGAACCTCACCCGAAACATCCGAAGTTTGCGCCAAAAATTCAAGGCAATCGGATAACTCGTGCTGCATTTTTTCGGCTGCTTTTGCAAGAACCTCCCCTTCGGTGGTCAGTCGCGCACCATTCTGAGTACTCAAAGTGATGGGAACATTCAGAACTGCCTCCAGATTTTTCAACCTACGGAGAATGGTAGTATGCGAGGTTTTCATTTTCAGCGCGGCAGCATTGGCCGATCCCGCCCCCTTCACTTCAAGTACCAAACGAAGATCATCCCAGTCCAAATCTTTAGCCAAGATAAACCTCCAACAATTTCTGAAAGTTTCGGCCGAATGCCTCTTTTCACGATCCGCATTTTCCGGAAGCTCGTCAATAGGTTGTACGAATCAGAGCGTAATGTGCTTGACCATTGGCTGGCAGCGGCCATGCTAGGCAAACCCAATCTCAAGCAGAGATATCAGAAGCCGTCTGCCTTGCTAGGACTTGCAACACTTGCGCAGGAATATTCAGGGGAGGAGGACGTCACCCTTATAGGGCAATGGTGGCATGGAGTTGGAATGCTCGGCGGGCGTGCGCCACCGGCTTGTACTTTCAAGGTTTAACTGCAAACGAGGCGCTCCGCACTCCTCTCTGGTCAACCGGACACCCTTGTATAATGCGTAAGGGACGCAACGGGTAAGTTTCAGGCGGGCAAGACAATGCCTGTCAGGACTACCCTGGCGCGCCGCGCGCCACTCAGGCATTTAGGCGCCGATGGAACCCACCGCCCCCGCCGCTGATTGGTCAGCCCTACTCGCGCTGCGCGACAGCGCGGGCACTGCCTTGCCGGGTGGCCAGCTTGCCGCGCTGTTTGGCCCGGTGCTGGCGCCACCCTCAGCCGCCGATGGCTGCCGCGTAATTGGGCGGCTTGCGCAAACGCTTGATGGCCGTATCGCCACTGCCGCCGGGTCAAGCCAATGGATCGGCGGCCCGGGCGATATCCTGCACACGCATCGGCTACGCGCATTGTGTCACGCCGTGTTAGTGGGCGCTGGCACGGTGCGTCATGACAATCCGCGCCTCACCACGCGTGAAGTGCCGGGGCCGGATCCCTTGCGCGTGGTGTTGGATACGGATCGCAAACTCTCAGCCGATTACGGCATTTTCCAAGGCGGGCCGCCCACCCTGCTGGTCTGCGCTGCCGATGCCGGCGGGGCCGAGCATCACGGCATGGCCGAAGTGCTGCGCCTGCCGCGCGTAGCTGGCGGCGGGCTCGCCATCCCGCCCCTGCTCGCCGCACTCAAGGCGCGCGGGGCAAGTCGGATTTTTGTTGAAGGCGGCGGGCTCACGGTTTCGCGCTTTCTGGCGGCTGGCTGTCTTGATCGGCTGCATGTCACCGTGGCCCCCGTGCTGCTCGGTTCCGGCATTCCGGCCTTCACATTGCCGGAAGTGGCGCGCATCGCCGATGGGCTGCGCTTTACCTGGCGCGTGCATGATATTGCGCCCGATATCCTGATTGATGCCGCGCTGGATCGCGCCAAGCCTGGGGGCCATCCATGACCATCGCGCGCGCCTTATGGACGATTGCACCAAACCTAGCGGAACTCCGCAGCCAAGTACTTCCCGCCCGCGCGCCGGATCAGGTGTTGGCGCGCATGCTGGCATCCGGCATTTCGCGCGGCACGGAACGGCTGGTGCTGGCGGGCAAGGTGCCAGAGAACCAATGGGGCGTGATGCGCTGCCCCTTGCAGGCGGGCGATTTCCCCTTCCCGGTGAAATATGGCTACAGCGCGGTCGCGCATGTGGCCGAAGGTCCTGCGGAACTGCAAGGCAAGCGCGTTTTTTGCCTGCACCCGCATCAGGATGTCTTCCTTGCCCCTGCGGCCATGTGCGTCCGCATCCCGGATGCAGTGCCGGATCACCGCGCCGTGCTCGGCGCCAATATGGAAACTGCGCTGAATATCCTTTGGGATGCTGAGCCCCTGCCCGGCGAACGCGCGCTAGTGATTGGCGCTGGCGTGGTTGGGCTTCTGGTCGCCTATCTGCTCGCGCGCATTCCGGCCATGGCGGTGACAATCATAGACCCCGATGCATCGCGCCGCGCCATTGCGGAGAAACTCGGCGTGGCCTTCGCCGCCCCGGAAGCTGCACCGGCTGAACAGGAATTGATCATCCACGCCAGCGCCAACCCCGCTGGGCTCCGCCAAGCGCTGCAATGCGCGGCGTTTGAGGCGCGCATCATCGAGGCATCATGGTTTGGTGCCACGGATGTGACGTTGCCTTTGGGTGAGGCATTCCATTCCCGTCGCCTGCGCCTTATTTCAAGCCAGGTCGGCGCGGTGGCGCCTGCCATGCGCGGGCGCCGCAGCTTTGGCGACCGCATGGCCCAGGCGCTCGGCCTGCTGGCGGATCCGGCGCTTGAAGCGCTGGTCGGTCCGGCGACACCATTCCAGGATTTGCCACAAGCCCTGCCCGGCTTGCTCAACCCCGCCCCCGGCCAGCCCGCGCCGCTTTGCCCCCTTGTCACCTATGGTGCATGAAGCGCCGAACCGCACAGGATAAACCCCGCCCATGTTCAGCCTGACCGTTGTTGATCACGTCATGATCGCCCATTCCTTCCGTGGCGCGGAATTCGGCCCCGCCCAGCGCCTGCATGGCGCGACCTTCATTGTGGAGGCAGAGTTCCGCGCGCCGAAGCTAGACCCGCTGAACCTGCTGGTGGATATCGCCGCGGCCAAGGTGGAGCTCCGCCATATCCTGGACGGGTTTGATTATCGCAATCTGGATGCGGAACCGGTCTTTGCCGGGCAGAACACCACGACCGAACATCTCTGCCTGCATATTCATCGCTGCCTGTCGGCTGCCTTGGCGAAGGGCAAGCTCGGCGCGGGCGGCCAGGCCGTCACGGGCCTCAAGGTCCTGCTGCGCGAAAGCCATATCGCATGGGCCGCCTATGAGGCCGCACCGGGTGAGGAGCCGGCGGCTTGAGCATCTACCTTCTCGTTCCCGCGCCCTTCAGCGCGATTTCCGGCGGCTATATCTATGATCGCCGCATGGTCGAGGGGTTGCGCGTGCTGGGGCAGGAAGTGCGCGTGGTGGAATTGGCGGGCCGCCATCCCTTCCCCGATGATGTGGCAACCGATGCAGCCCGAGCAGCACTGGCGGAGATTCCTGCCGGCGCGCGCATTGTGATTGATGGCCTGGGCCTACCCGCCTTTCTGCCCTTCGCCGATGAACTCACCAAACGCAGCGCCACGGCGCTGATCCATCACCCAACCGCCTTGGAACCCGGCGCCCCGGCCAGCCAGCGTGAGGCGCTGAAGGCCGCGGAGCGTGTGTTGTTCAGCGCCTGCACGCGCATCATCACCACATCCTACCCCACGGCGCGCGACCTGCCAGAAGATTTCGGCGTGGACCCGGCGCGCATCAGCGTGGTGGAACCGGGCACGGACCCAGCGCCACGCGCGATCGGCTCCGCCGGCCCAGGCTGCGCCATTTTGAGCGTTGGCCTATTGGTCCCGCGCAAGGGCCATGATGTGCTGCTGCGGGCACTTGCGCGGCTCACTGATCTTGATTGGTCGCTCGCGATTGCGGGCGATGCCTCGCGTGATCCTGTGCATGCCGATGGGCTGCGCGCGCTGGCGACAGAGCTTGGCATTGCGCAACGCATCCGCCTGCTGGGCTCCCTGCCCGACGCCGCTTTGGAAGCGGAATATGCGCGCGCTGATCTTTTCGCGCTTGCAACGCGTTACGAAGGCTATGGCATGGCCGCTGCGGAAGCCATGGCGCGCGGCCTGCCACTGGCCATCACCGCCGGCGGCGCAATTGCGGAGATTGTGCCCCAAGATGCTGCGGTGGTTGCGGCGGTGGATGACCATAACGCGCTGTCACGCGCCATGCGCCGACCTATTTTCGATACTGCCTTGCGCGCCGATATGGCCGAAGCATCCTGGCGCGCGGGGCAGGCGCTGCCGCGCTGGCCGGATCGTGCAACCGCTTTTCTGAAAGCCCTTGATCATGGCTGAAAACTTCGATGGTGATTGGCTCGACCTACGAGAGCCACACGATGCCGCCGCGCGCAATCCTGAATTGGCCGCGATGCTCGCAGCCTCCCTGCCCGCGCGACCGCGCCTGCTTGATCTTGGCGCGGGCACGGGCAGCTTGCTCCGCTGGCTTGGCCATTTCATTGGCCGCGCGCAAAGCTGGACATTGGTGGATAGTGACGCGGAATTACTCGCCCGCGCCTTTGATACCATCGCCGATCGTGCCGAGGCAGTGGGTTGGCCCGCCACCAATCCAGGGCGCAGCGCGCTTTTGGTGCATGCGCCGCAGGGCGCCTGGCGCGTTGAAGCGATCCTTGCCGATCTTGCCGCTGCACCGGCCAATCTGCCGCTGGAACGCGTGGATGCGGTGGTGAGCACGGCGTTGTGCGATCTGGTTTCTCGCGGGTGGGTG
>CAMCZJ010000028.1 GCA_945886995.1 Asaia bogorensis | reverse complement strand
CCAAGCCGAATTGGCGAATAGCGCTTCAAGATTGAGCGTCATGGGCTGACCGCGCCCTGTAATGGCGGCAGGCGCATCATCTTCTTCCAGAAAGCGCGAAGCGGTGCCGAAGGCGGGCGTCAGGTCATACGCCATGCCGCGTGCGAAGCCGATCACGCATGGCCCTTCGGGCAGCATGATGCGGGCACAAAAATGCCCCGTGGCGAAATCCGCCGGCAAATGGCTGGAAGTGATCTGCATGGCGCCCCGCTGTGTTCTTACCCCGTCATTTTGCGTGAAAAGGCGCCTGATCGCCAGCGTGCTTGCGCTGCATCAAGAAGCCGGGGGGCGATTTCGGTTCCTCTCGCCCCATGCAGGAAATGATAGCCGTACCCGCCCTTGGTGCCGGGCACCCCTTTCTTTCCGCCGCCGGGCCCAGCGCGGCGCGCGCACTGCTTGCGGCTGCCCAGCCCTTTTCCGCGCCGCGCCGCGGGGTGATCTTCGCCCCCGAAGCGGCGGAGGATGCATTGCATCTTGTGCTGGAAGGCTCAATCGGGCTTTCCATGCGGGGTAAGGCGGAAGCGCGCGGCTTGCTTGAGATTTTGGGCCCCGGTGATTGCTTTCTGCTGCCGGCGGTCATTCTTGGTGGCGCCTGGCCTTTCGGGGCAGAGGCGCTGGCGCCAAGCCGCTTGCTCAGAATCCCGGCCGTGGCGTTTCACGCCATCATGGCGAAGGAAGCGCGGCTGGCCACGGCAAGCCTGACGCATATGGCGCGGCAATGGCGCGGCCTGGCGGAGCAGCTTCTGGAAATGAAACTGACCAAGGCGAGTGAGCGCGTGGCGCATTTTTTGGCCGGGCGCATGCTGCCAAGTGGACGCGTTGCCATGCCGGAACCGCGCGCTGCCATTGCAGCGCGGCTAGGCATGACGCCGGAAAGCCTTTCGCGCGTGATGCACGGGCTGGAAGCAGCAGGGCTTGTGCGGCTGCAAGGAAGGCGCGTGGAAGTCCCTGATGCCAAGGCGCTCAATCAGGGGGCGGGCCGGGCGCCCAGTCATTGAACGGGTGGTGCGGAAAGCACCGCAAAACCTTGGCCGAATGATCAATCAGAATTCATTACGCCGCATCGCGCGGCCCGGCGCGCCAGCCACGCAGCACCAACCAGGCACCCACCGCCATCATCGGCAGAGATAGCAATTGCCCCATTGTGGCGCCCGCGAACAGAAAACCCAAATGTGCATCAGGTTGGCGGAAGAACTCACCGATGAAGCGCGCCACGCCATAACCCCCCAGGAACACCCCGGAAAGTACGCCAGCACGCGCGCGTATTGATGAGCGAGACACCAAGATCATCAGCAGGGCGAAAAGGCATAAACCCTCAAGCCCCGCCTGATAAAGCTGCGATGGGTGGCGCGGATCAGGCCCGCCATTTGGAAACACCATGGCCCAGGGCACGTCACTTACCCGGCCCCAAAGCTCACCATTGATGAAATTCGCCAGCCGGCCAAAGAAAATCCCAATCGGCACCACGCAGACCACGCGATCGGAAAACGCCACCCAATCCAGCCCCTGGCGCCGCGTGAAAAAATACAGCGCGACAATCACCCCCAGCGCGCCGCCATGGAAGGACATGCCACCTTGCCATAGGTACAGAATCTCCCAAGGCGCACTCAAGAAAATGCCGGGGCGATAGAAGATCACATAACCAAACCGCCCGCCCAGAATAATGCCAAGCGTGACCCAGGTGACGAAATCATCCACCTGTTCCGGCGTACCCACCTTGGGCGATAGCACCACAAGCCGCCGTGCCAACCGCCAACCCAGCACAATCCCAGCGATATAGGCCAGCGCATACCAGCGAATGGCAAAGGGCCCAATCTGGATCAGCACCGGGTCAATCATCGGAAAGGGGAGCGCGAAGAACATCAGGCGAAGGGATCCTCGGCATTCAGCAGCACATCACGCACATAGGAAGCGACACCTTCTTCCAGCGTGATGGGGCTTTTGCGAAAGCCTGCCGCGCGCAGGCGTTCCATGCGCGCTTCGGTGAAATACTGGTAATTGCCCTTCAGATCATCCGGCATGGGGATGAAGTTGATATCTGGCGCGCGCCCAAGGGCTGCGTAAATCGCGCGTGTCAGGTCAAGGAAACTCCGTGCTTGCCCGCTGCCGCTATTGAACAGGCCTGAGGTGCCGGGATTGTCATGCAGCCAAAGCATGGCAGCGACACAATCATCCACATGCACGAAATCGCGCATCTGCTCGCCATCCGCCACACCCTCGCGGTCTGAGGCGAAAAGGGTTGCTGCATCCCCGGCCATGATCTGGTGGAATTTATGCAGCACCACACTCGCCATGCGGCCCTTATGGTGTTCATTCGGGCCATAGACATTGAAGAAACGTAAGCCCGCCCATTGCGGTGGCCGTGCCCGCCCGCGTGAGAGCATTTGCACAACGCGCCGATCGAAGGCGAGCTTTGACCAGCCATAAAGATTCAAGGGGCGCAGCCGTGCCAGCGCCGCTTCCGACATGTCATCATCAAAGCCAAGCGTACCATCGCCATAAGTCGCGGCGGATGACGCGTAGATGAAGGGCACACCACGCTTGGCGCACCAATCCCATAAGCGTTGTGACAAGGTGATGTTCACTGCCGCCACCAGATCGCCATCGGACTCCGTGGTGGCGCTGATGGCACCCATATGGAACACGGCTTCCACCGGCGCGCCGGAACCCAGGAAATCCCATAGCCCTTCGGGTGGCACCACGCCGGCGATGGGGTGCTTGGCCAGGTTGCGCCATTTCACCCCTTGCCGCAGGTGGTCCACCACCATCACCTCCGCCCCACGGGCGCAAAGCGCGGCAACCAGGTTGGAGCCGATGAAACCGGCCCCGCCAGTGACAATATGCATATTCGGCCTTCCGCAGCCTCGGTCTTGAGGGTTTGGGCGCATCGGTATAGGCCGGGGCTGGATAGACCGGCAAGCAAGGGCCGAAAGGGCAAGGCGATGAAGGATCAGGGTGGCGGGCGTGCCCGCCTGATGGACGATCTGGCAGGCGTGGCAGGCGGCGCCTTTTCGGTGCTGACTGGCATCCGTGCGGAGGTTGAAGCCATCGCCAAATCCCAGGCGGAAGCCATTATCCGCCGGCTGGATCTGGTGCGGCGGGAAGAATTGGACGCCGCCATGGATGTGGCACGCCGCGCCCGGGAACAGGCGGAGGATCTGGCCGCCCGGGTGGAAGCGCTGGAAGCCCGCCCTATACCGAAATCAGGCGGCAAATCCTCATCTGGCACGTGAAGGCAGGATTGTAACTTATTCGCTCTTGCAGCGAGATTCCGCACCTGCGTAATCTCGTCTTGTGGTCGCCGGCCCGATTCGCACACCAGATGTTGGGGTGCAGGCCGGCTGATCGGAAAGGGGGAGTTTCCGATGTCCGCCTCTCTGCACACTGAAATTGATCGCGTTATCAATCCCTTGGACGTGCTGGAACAGATTATTGCCGGCAATGAATGGGTGTTTGAACGCCGCTCGGATGACGAAATGGCCGCCGAAGCGCCGGGAAAATGGTGCGATTACGGGCTGCATTTCTCCTGGTCCTCGGAAATGAGCGCCATGTCCTTCACCTGCGCCTTTGATCTGAAGGTCCCGGCGGCGCGGCGGGAGAAGCTTTACGAATTGCTGGCCCTTGCCAATGACCGGCTCTGGATCGGGCATTTCGGCATTGAATCGGAAGATGGCGTGCCGGTATTCCGCCATTCCGTGCTGCTGCGGGGTGCGCCTGGTGCCTCGGCGGAAAGCCTGGAAGACATGGTGGATATCGCGCTGACGGAATGCGAACGCTTCTTCCCCGCCTTCCAATTCGTGCTTTGGGGCGGGAAAAGCCCCAATGACGCGCTGGCCGCCGCCATGCTGGACTGCATCGGCGAAGCATGACGCGCCTGGCGCGGGGGTGATTGCCCGCGCCTGATTTCAAAGGCAATCTGGGGGCATGAGCGAAAAACTCCCCCCGATCCTTCTTATTGGCTGCGGCAAGATGGGCGGCGCCATGCTGTCCGGCTGGCTGGAACAGGGCTTGTCCGACGCCGTGGTGGTTGAACCCCATGCGCCGGCGGTCGCCGCCTTTGCCGGGCGTGTGCGCGTGGTGGCGGATGCCGCCGCCATCCCAGCGGATTTCCGCCCCGCTGCGGTGGTCGCTGCCATCAAACCCCAGGAAGCGCCAACCAGCCTGCCCGCCTATGCGCGGTTTGCGGGGCAGGGCGCCTTGTTTCTGTCCATCATGGCCGGGCGTTCCATTGCTTCCATGCAGGCGGCGCTTGGTGCGGGCACGGCGGTGGTCCGTGCCATGCCGAATACGCCGGCGGCCATCCGGCAGGGCTTTACAGCTGCCTTTACCGGGCCGGGTGTCACGAGCGCACAAAAGGCGCTTGCCGATGCGCTATTGGCCGCGATTGGCGAAGTTGCCTGGGTGGAACAGGAAGATCAGATCAATCCTGTGACGGCTGTCTCAGGCGGTGGCCCGGCCTATGTGTTTCTGCTGGCCGAGGTTCTGGAGGCAGCGGCGGTGGAACAGGGCCTGCCGCGTGATTTGGCCCGGCGCATGGCGCGCGCGACGGTGGCGGGTTCGGGCGCGCTGCTCGGCGCCAGTGAACAGGATGCTGCCGATCTGCGCCGCGCCGTGACCAGCCCGAAAGGCACCACGGAACGCGCTTTGGCGGTGCTGATGGAACCGGATGCCTGGCCCAAAGCGATGTCGCGCGCGATTCAGGCGGCGACAGATCGCGCGCGGGAATTGGCGGGTTGATCCAGGCGTACCATATTCCCTGCCATGACCGACACAGCTTCCGATGATGCCCTGATTGCCGCGCTTTGGCGCGTGATTGCCGCGCATGGCTGGCCTGGCCTGACCATGCGCCGCCTTGCCGCCGAAGCGGGGACGGATACTGCCGCCCTACGGGCGCGCTTTCCCACCAGGCTTGATCTTTTGCTGCTGCATGGCCGGGTAATGGATCAGGCGGTCTTGGCCGGCACCATTCCGGGCCAGGGTGGCAGCGCGCGGGACCGGGTGTTTGATGTGCTGATGCGCCGGCTGGATGCCATGCAACCGCATCGGGGGGGCATTCTGCGCCTGTTTGAAGATATGCGCCGCGACCCCGCAATTGCCTTGGCGCTAGCGCCCCATATCGGTGTTGCCATGCGCTGGATGCTGGAAGCGGCTGAAGTTGAGGTGAAAAGCTGCGAGGCGCGGCTGTTGGCACTTGGCCTTGCCGGCGTATGGCTGGCCACCATCCGTGCCTGGGCGCGCGATGACGCCCCTGACATGGGCGCCACCATGGCTGCCCTGGATTCAGCGCTTGATCGGGCGGAACGGATTGCGCGCCCGCTTGGCCTGTTGCGGGGCGAAGCGCCGCCACCGCCTGAGGAAGCCACGGAAACTTCGTGACCTTGGGCGTGGCCGGTCTATACTGGCCCCTCATCACCGGAGCAGCCCCATGACCGACCCGTTCAGCTTCAAGCCCAATATGGACATGACGAAATTCTTCGCCGAGTTCCGCATGCCCGCCATGCCGGACATGACCGAATTGGCCAAGGCACAGCAGAAGAATCTGGAAGCCATCACGGCGGCGAATAAGGTTGCCTTGGAAGGGGCACGGGCGTTCGCGGAACGGCATATGCAAATCGTTCAGCAATCCATGGCCGAAATGCAGGATGCGATGCGTTCCATGGCAAGCCCTGGGGATCCGCAGCAACAGGCCGCCAAGCAGGCCGAAATGGCCAAGGCCGCTTATGAACGCGCCACCGCGCAAATGCAGGAATTGGCCGATCTGATCCAGAAATCGAGCGGCGAGGCGCTATCCGTGCTGCATGCGCGCTTTGCCGAAGCGATGGAGGAAGTGAAGAAGCTGTCGGGCCAAGGCAAAGCCTGAAGGCGCTGGCGCGGGGCCGTACCCCGCGCCGTAGTTTTTACCCGAGATGCTTGGCGAAGAACGCGAGCGTGCGTTCTTGCGCTAGCGCAGCATCCTTCGCCACGTAAGACCCGCGTTCATCACAGCCAAAACCATGGCCGGCGCCCATATAGACGAAGACTTCCACTTCCTTGCGCGCCGCGCGAACGGCTTCAACATCGGTCATGGGGATTGAGGCATCGGTTTCGCCGAAATGCAGCTGGGTTGGGCAATTCGGCACCTCATCCTTCGCCGCCGCAACGCCGCCACCGTACCAGCCGACAGAAGCGGAAAAGGCACTGGTGCGCGTTGCGCCATGCCAGGCAACCGTGCCGCCCCAGCAATAGCCAACAATACCGCGCTTGGCTTGGCGGGGCAGGGCGGCAGCAGCGGCCAGTACATCCAGAACGGTCTTGCCCGCATCAATCTTGCCGCGCAATTCGCGCCCGCGCGCCAGATCAGCGGCGTCATAGCCAAGTTCCACATTACGCTCGGCCCGGTCAAAAAGCTGCGGCGCAATCACGGCGTATCCTGCTGCGGCGAAATCATCGCAAAGCTTGCGGATATGGCGGTTCACGCCAAAGATTTCCTGCGTCACCACCAAGGCGCGCGCGGCATCCTGCGGGCCGGTGCGATAGGCTTGCAGGCGAAAACCATCAGCGGCGGTGAGTGAGATCATGGGCATGGACGTTTTCCTTCGAAAAGAGATGGGGCTATCCTGATTGCATGGCTGAAATCGTCAACCTCAACCGTGTCCGTAAAACCAAAGCGCGCGACGCCGCCGAAGCGAAGGCCACGGAGAACCGCGCCAAATACGGGCAGACCAAAGCCGAACGCGCGCGGCTTGCGTCCGAAAAGGCCAAGCTTCGCGCCTTGATTGATGGTGCGAAAAGGGAAGATTAGGCGCTGCCCACAGAGCCTATGCAGCGACCCCATGGCCGAAGAACACCGCCTCATGCCGATGCAGCCCCTGTTCGGCGCAAGCAAGCGCCAAGCCGGCGACTTCTGCCGGCGTTACGCTTGATAGGCGAGTGCCTGGTGCGACGGCAGTGAGGATGTGGAAGGGCTGGTGCCCTGGCTTGGACTTGAAGGGCGCAGGGCGCAGAATGGTCCAATCAAGGTTGCTCGCACGGATCAGCGCTTCCTGCCGGTCCTTGTCGCCATAGAGATTCTTCGTGAACAGCGGGTAGATCAGGCGATCATAGATAAAGCCGCCATGCCCCTTGGTGTCACCTGCGCCAACGCCGGTAACGGCAATTAGGCGCCGCGGCCCGCTGGCCTGCATTGCGGCCACCAGCGCCTTGGTGGTTTCCGAGAAAAAGGAGACCTCGCCCCGGGCGCGAAAGCCAAGCGCGTAAATCGCCGCATCCTGCCCAACCAAGGCGGCGGCAAGCGCGGCCTCGTCGCTTGGGTCGGCCTGCACCATGGTGACGGAGGGCGGCAGGCTACCCGGCGCGGCGCTCCGGCTTTGTGCGGTGACGCTATGGCCACGCGCGACAGCTTGGGCGACGATCTCTCGCCCAATGGTGCCGCTGCCACCAAGGACGAGAAGCTTCACCCTCACCCCTTGCGCACAATGCTGGTCCAGCCATGCGGGTCATTGCTGCGGCCATATTGCAGGCCGGTGATGGCGTCATAAAGCCGGCGCGTGACATCGCCGATCTCACCACCATTGATCAGCACATCTTCGCCCTTATAGCCGAGCGTCCCGACCGGGGAGACGACCGCTGCCGTCCCCGTGCCCCACATTTCCTTGAGTGTGCCATCGCGGCCGGCGGCCATCACTTCTTCAATGGCGATCTGGCGTTCCGTGACCTTGAGCCCCCAATCGCGCATCAATTGCATGGTGCTGGCGCGGGTCACGCCATCCAGGATGGTGCCGGTCAGCGGCGGTGTGATCACCTCATCACCGATCCTCAGCATGATATTCATCGTGCCGACTTCATCGAGGTATTTGCGATTGACGCCATCCAGATAGAGCACCTGCGAATAGCCTGCCTGGGCAGCGTCACGCTGGCCGGCCAGGCTGGCCGCGTAATTGCCAGCGGTCTTGGCTTCCCCTGTGCCGCCCTTGACCGCGCGCACATGCGTGTCGGACGCCAGGATTTTCACCGGCTTCACGCCTTCCTTGTAGTAGGTGCCAACGGGCGAAAGGATCAGGAAGTAAAGGTAATTATGCGCTGGATGCACGCCCAGCATCACATCGGTCGCGATGATGGTCGGGCGCAGATAAAGCGCGGTGCCGGGCTTGCGCGGCACCCATTCATGTTCAAGCCCCACCAGCGCATCAAAGCTTTGGCGAATGATATCCACCGGCAATTCCGGCATGCACATGATCTGACCAGAGCGATTGAAGCGTTCCGCATGGCGATCTGGGCGGAACAGGCGGATTTGGTCATCATCGCCGCGAAACGCCTTGAGGCCATCAAAAATCGCCTGGCCGTAATGCAGCACGGATGTCGCGGGATCCAGGCTGAGCGGCCCATAGGGCAGGATGCGCGGGGAATGCCAGCCTTTACCTTCCTGATAATCCATCAGGAACATGTGATCGGTCAGCACCTTGCCGAAGGAAAGCTCATCATCGGCAGGCTTCACCTTGGGGGATGTGGTGCGGGTGATCGGGAAGGAAGCCATTGCTGCGTATCCTCGGGGTTTTGTCTTCTTGCGCGAGATTAGCCTGTGGCGCAAAAAAGGTAAGTAGTGCTTACTTAGATTTTGCGATTTCTCCGGCCATCAGGTGCGCGAGGCCCGGTTCAAGCCCGGTTTGCGGTGCCTGCGCCACGCGGGCAGGCGCCCGCCCGGCCCGGCAGGCCATGACCAGGGCACAATCAAGGCTATCCAGCACCGACACGGGCAGCAGGGCGGCAAGCTTTGGCGCCAGGCCAACCAGGCCAGCCCCGCCCAGCACCACCACGCCGGCGCCATCCGCCACCGCTTGGCGCGCTTCTTCCGCGATCAACCCCAGCGCCTTTTCGGGTTCGCGCGCGATCATATCACCTGTGGGGGGCACGGATCGCACCTGCACGCGATCTCGCCCATGGCCGCGGAGCAGGGCGAATTCTTCCAGCATCGGCACCCAGGCGGCACCGCCGGTCAGCAATGCAATGCGCGGGGCCTTTTCCAGCGCCAGCGTGATGGAAGCTTCCGCCATCCCGGTCACGGGAATGGGCAGCAGCTCACGCGCTGCTTCAATGGCGGGTTCGCCGAAGCAGGCGATAATGGCAGCATCAAAGCCTTGCGGATTCTCCGGGCCGATATGCTCAGCAAGGCCCGCCAGCACCGCATGGCCAGCAATGGCGACTGCGGCGCGGGTTGCGATGTAGCGCGCGCCGAAGGGCGCGGTGGCCGGCACCAGATCGCAGGCGGGCAGGCCAAGCCGAGGCAGGGCTTCCTGCGCGCGGGCGGCGATCAGGGCGGTAATGCCAGGGTCGGTATTGCCGTTCAAAAGCAGGATGCGCATTGGGGTTTCTGGCCTTGGCCGGGCGTGGCTGGCAAGCCCACCGGGCATTTGCTGCAATTTCCTATTGCGCCCTGGCGCGCGGCGCCGCATGGTCGGGCAGTGCTGCCAATAATTTAGGCAGGGATGAATTTTCCTGACCGCCAGCCCAAGGCTGGGGGGTGGCATGGGCTTTGCTGCCTTCAGATAATCAGCTCGCCGCCTGGGCCATGGCCCCTGGGGTGAGCGTGTTGACCAGGTTTGGACGGCAGCTTCCCCCGGAACTGCCCAAACGTGACAGAGGGAGAGTAACGCAATGCGATTGAAGAAATTTTTGATGACAGCTTGCCTCGTGGCGCTGCCGGTCTTGGGTGCGTCCATCGCACAAGCACAGGGCACGCTGCGCATCGGCATGACGGCGGCGGATATTCCGCTGACCAATGGCCAGCCCGACCAGGGTTTTGAAGGCAACCGCTTCACGGGCATTCCGCTGTTTGACAGCCTGACGATGTGGGATTTGTCCTCAGCCGATAAGCCTTCGGTGGTCATCCCGGGCCTTGCGACCGAATGGGCGGTGGATGCCAATGACAAGACGCGCTGGGTGTTTCGCCTGCGCCGTGGCGTGAAGTTCCATGATGGGTCGGATTTCACCGCCGATGCCGTGGTGTGGAATGTGCGCAAGATCCTGGACCGCGAAGCGCCGCATTATGACCCGCGCCAGGTGGGCGTCACCGCCACCCGCATGCCAACGCTGCGCCGTGCTGAGAAGATTGACGATTACACGGTAGCGCTGTTCACAGCCGAACCGGACAGCCTGCTGCCGATCAACTTGACCAACCTGTTCATGGCGAGCCCGACGCAATGGGAACGCCTGCGGGCCGCCAACCCAACCGCTGAAGCCACTTGGAACGCCTTCGCGCGTGAACCATCCGGCACCGGCCCCTTCCGCATGACGCGCTTTGTGCCGCGTGAACGCGCTGAATATGCGCGCAATGACGCCTATTGGACTGATAAGGCCAAGCTTGATCGCGTGGTATTGCTGCCGATCCCGGAAGCCAATGCGCGCACCGCTGCCCTTTTGTCCAACCAGGTGGATTGGATTGAAGCGCCTTCGCCCGATGCCATTCCGCAGCTTCGCCAGCGCGGCATGGTGATCACCAGCAATGCGCAGCCGCATGTCTGGCCCTGGCAGCCCTGCTTCGCGGAAGGTTCGCCTTTGCGCGATGTGCGCGTGCGACGCGCCATCAATCTTGGCATTGACCGCGAAGGCTTGCGCACCTTGCTGGGTGGCATGATGTCCGTCCCCGTGGGTACCGTGCCGCGCGGCCATCCCTGGTTCGGCAACCCGAGCTTCAATATCCGCACCGATAAGGCCGAAGCGCGCCGCTTACTCGCTGAAGCCGGCTATACGCCTCAGCGCCCGCTGACGCTGAAGGTGCAGATTTCGGCTTCCGGTTCGGGCCAGATGCAGCCGCTGCCGATGAATGAATTCCTTCAGCAGGACCTGAAGGGTATTGGCGTGAATGTGGAATTCGATGTGGTGGAATGGAACACCTTGTTCGCCAATTGGCGCCAGGGCTGCACCCATGCCGCTGCGCGCGGGGCGCATGCCACCAACGTATCCTTCGCCGCCATGGACCCCTTCTTTGCCATGGTGCGCTTCTGGGATTCGAAAATGGCGCCGCCGGTTTCCAACAATTGGGGCTTCTTCAATGATCCACGCTTTGACGCGATGATCGCTGAAGCCCGCAACGCCTTTGAACCGGCCGCGCGTGATGCCGCACTTGCCCGCTTGCATGCGGCTGGCGTGGATGAGGCGCTGTTCATCTGGATTGCGCATGACGTGTCCCCGCGTGCCATGAGCCCGCGTGTGCGCGGATATGTGCAGCCGCAGAGCTGGTTCGTGGATCTGCGCCTGCCCTTCATTCAGTAACTTCTGATCGCCGGGCGGCAACGACCGCCCGGCGATTGCCGGAGAGACAATGTTCTTCTACCTGATCCGCCGAATTGCCTATGCCATCCCGATCGCACTTGCGGTCGGGTTCGTGTGTTTCATGCTGGTGCAGATAGCACCTGGTGATCCGATCAACGCGATTGTGCCACCCGATGCGCCGGGCGATGTGGTGGAACAGGTGCGCCGCGATTACGGGTTGGATAAGCCGCTTGCCGTGCAATTCGGACTTTGGCTGATGAAGGTGGTGCAGGGTGATCTGGGGCGGTCGCTCGCTTCCGGCCGGCCAGTTTGGTCTGATCTTTCAAGCGCCATTGGCAATACGCTGATGCTGGCCACTTCCGCTTCCCTGCTGGGCTTCATTCTGGGCTGTGTGTTGGGCGGGCTTGCCGGCACCTTCCGCGGTTCCTGGCTTGATCGCGCTGCGGTGACGCTGGCGGTGGGCGGCGTTTCCGTGCCGCATTACTGGCTTGGCATGGTGATGGTGGTGATTTTCTCTGTGCAGTTGAATTGGCTGCCCGCCATGGGCGCGGGGCCGGGCGGGTCTGCCGATTGGGCCTGGGATTGGGAGCATATCAAGCACCTGATCCTGCCAACCGTGACACTTTGTGTGATTCCCATGGGGATCGTGACGCGCACGGTGCGCGGCATTATTGCTGAAATCATGAACCAGGAATTCGTCACCGCCTTGCGCGGCAAGGGCCTCACGCGGCGCGGCGTTTTCCTGCATGTGGTGAAGAATGCCGCCCCCACCGCGCTTGCGGTAATGGGCTTGCAGCTTGGCTATCTGATGGGCGGTTCTATTTTGGTGGAGACCGTATTCTCCTGGCCCGGCACCGGGCTTTTGCTGAATAATGCCATATTCCAGCGCGATTTGCCGGTGCTGCAAGGCACGATCCTGGTGCTGGCCATGTTCTTCGTCGCGCTCAATCTTTTGGTGGATCTGATGCAAACTGCGCTTGATCCGCGCATCAAGCGGGGTTGAGGCCATGTCGAATAGCGCAACCACCCCATCGGCGGCGGAAGCCGAACTCGCGGTTCAGGCGCGGCAGGCGCCAGAACATTCCACCGGCTATTGGGCTGGTGTTTGGAAGCGCGTGCGGCGTGATCCGGTGACGATTTTCTGTGCATCGGTCTTGTTGCTGATGCTGCTGGCCATTGTGTTCGCGTCGTTGATTGCGCCGCATGATCCTTATCAGGGCAGCATGATCCGGCGCCTTCGCCCCATTGGCACGCCGAATCACATTTTGGGCACGGATGAACTTGGGCGCGATATACTGACGCGCCTGCTTTATGGCGGGCGGCTTTCCTGGTTCATGGGTATTACGCCGGTCGCGCTTGCGTTTGTGATTGGCACGGTGCTTGGCGTGCTGGCGGGTTATGCCGGTGGCAAGACCAATATGGCGATCATGCGCGTGACCGATGTGTTCTACGCCTTCCCATCCGTGCTGTTGGCGGTGGCGATTTCCGGCGCGCTTGGTGCCGGGATCATCAATGCCATCCTGGCGCTGACGCTGGTTTTCATCCCGCCCATTATCCGTGTGGCGGAAACCGTGACCACGGGCGTGCGCAATCTGGATTTCGTGGATGCGGCGCGGGCTTCGGGTGCCAATGCCTTCACCATTGTGCGCGTGCATGTGCTGGGCAATGTGCTGGGGCCGATCTTTGTCTATGCGACATCGCTGATCAGCGTTTCCATGATCCTTGCTTCTGGTCTTTCCTTTCTGGGCCTCGGCACCAAGCCGCCGGAACCGGAATGGGGGCTCATGCTGAATACGCTGCGCACCGCGATTTATGTGCAGCCTTGGGTGGCGGTGCTGCCGGGGGCGTGCATTTTCATGACCTCCATCTGCTTCAATCTGGTGAGCGATGGGCTACGCCAGGCGATGGATGTGAAGGGGTGAGCATTTTCAAGCCAAGTGGAATCACTTGGCGGCTCGGAAAATGCGATCAAACAACTCTTTCTTCGGGGTTGCGCGAACCAATATGAAAGCGAACCACACCGGACCTATTTGATGCCGAAGCGGCGAAGCTCATTGCCGAGCCGCCCGGTGATGAAGAAAAAGAACATGCGGAAATCCGCGATCAGCGACCATAGCGGGTGGCGAAAAGTCGCTGGGCGGTTTTTTTCCACAAAGAAGTGCCCACCCCAAGCAGGGCCATAACCGCAAATGAGCGCCACCAGCAGGAGCCAGTAATTGCCTGAAATCAGCCCTAGCAACAACAGCAAAAGCCCCGCACCGGTGCCGGTAAAATGCAAAGCGCGCGTGGTGGGTTTGGCGTGTTCGCTCAGATAATAGGGCCAGAATTCAGCGAAGCTCTTGAAACCCTCGCTCATCCCGCGGCCACCTTTGCTTCAAGCTCCGGCGGCACCAGCGCCGCTTCGAGCGCGCCGCGCAGTGAGGCGAGCTTGCGTTCATTTTCAACCTTGAGCCCGAAAACATCCTTCACATAAAAAACGTCAATCGCGCGCACCCCATAGGTGGTGATATGGGCTGAGGCGATTTGCATGCCCTGATCGCTCATGGCCGCCGTCACATCATGCAAAAGCCCAGGCCGGTCGCGGCCATTCACCTCGATCACCGTGTGGGTATTGGAAGCGTGATTATCTATCACCACGCGCGGCGGCACCGTCACGGCACGGAGCCTGGCTGGTTCGCGCTTCAGCTTGCGGATTTCATCACGGAGCCTGAGCCGGCCAGAAAGCGCCTGTTCCACCAGTACGGAAAGCCGCGCCAGGCGATGTGGCGCATCCAAAGGCCCACCCTGATGATCCTGCACCCAGAAAGTGTCCAAGGCCATGCCATCGGTCATGGTATGGATGCGTGCGTCAACAATGCTGGCACCTGCAACCGCAAGCGCGCCGGCGATTTTGCTGAAAAGCCCAGGATGGTCGGTGCAATAGACGGTCACTTCCGTGACGGCGCGGTTTTCCAGCACGCGTGTGCGTACCGTCAACGGTGCCTTGGCGGCCCGCGCTTCCTGAATCATCGCCGCGTGGCGGGCATGGGTTTCAGGATCGAAGGAAAGCCAATAGCCTGGGTAACCAAGCCCAAGGAAATGATCCACCTCGGCACGCGGATGTCCGGAGAGCAGCTTGGCCGCCGCATCCTTGGCGCGTGCCACGCGCACATCGCGTTCCGGCACGGAAAGGCCGCCCGCCAGCACTTCGGCGACACGCCAATAAAGTTCACGCAGTAGCGTGGCCTTCCAGCCATTCCAGACCTTGGCGCTGACCGCGCGCATATCGGCCACCGTCAGCACCAGCAGCAGGCGCAGCCTTTCCGGGCTTTGCACGATTTCGGCAATGTCCAGAATGGTTTTCGGGTCTTCGATGTCGCGGCGGAAGGCGGTTTCACTGATCAGCAAATGATGCAGCACCAGCCAGGAAACAGTCTCCGTCTCCTCAGGTGTCAGGCCAAGGGCAGGGCAGACATGCAGCGCCAATTCCGCGCCCAATTCGGAATGATCACCGCCACGCCCCTTGGCGGCATCATGCAGCAGCATCGCAACGTAAAGCGCGCGGCGGGATTGCACCTGGCCGATCAGCTCGCTCGCAACCGGCGCCACTTCCGTCAGTTCGCCGCGTTCCATGGCGCCAAGGACACCAACAGCCTCGATGGTATGCTCATCCACCGTAAACACATGATAGGTGTCGAATTGCATCAACCCAACCACGCGCTGCCAATCAGGCAGAAGCGCTGCGATCAGCCCGGCCTCATTCAACATGCGCATCCAGATATGCGGGTCACGGCCAGTAAGGATATCAAGGAATTCCGCACTCGCCGCCGGATCACCACGCAGCTGCGCCAAAAGGCGCGCATGGCGAATGATGGCGCGGAAGGCGAGCGGGTGGATATCCAGGCCCCGGTCACGCGCCAGCCGGAAGATGCGCAGCATCAATACGGGTTCAACCGTGAAATCAAAGCCAGGTGCGGCGATGATCTTGCCATCAGCCAGGCCAAAGCCTGCTTCGGTAAGCGCCTTGTCGGGCGCCGGCAGTACAGCGGGGCGGCCAAGTGCCGCGCGAATAATGGCGGGTTCCAGAATGCGCGTGAAACGCGCCACATCGCGCACGGTCAGGAAGAAATGCTTCATGAAGCGTTCAACGCCATCCTGAAGCCCACGCCGCGTATAGCCCATGCGCGCGCCGACCACGGGCTGCAAATCAAAGGTCAGGCGTTCTTCCGCGCGGCCGGTGACCAGATGCAAGTGAAAGCGCACGGTCCAAAGAAAATCCCAGGCGCGGCGAATGGCGCGCGCTTCAGTTGCTGTCAGCAACCCACCGCCTGGGCTATCAGGCCCGACCAACTCCGGCATGCGCTGCACATTGAAGGCGTAGCGCGCCAGCCAGTAAAGCGTTTGCAGATCGCGCAGCGCGCCGCGCCCTTCCTTCACATGGGGTTCCACCACGTAAGGGCTATCGCCATAGCGCCGATGGCGCTTCTGCCTTTCGGCGAGTTTCGCTTCCAGAAACGGCTTCAGCCCGGAACGCGCACGCGCGGCACGAAATGCCTCATCAAAGCGCGCGAAAATCGCCGGATCACCAGCGACCAGCCGCGCATCCAATAGCGCGGTCATCACGGTCGCGTCCTGCTTTGCTTCCTGCAGACATTCGGCACGTGATCTGGTGGCATGCCCAACCTTCAGCCCCAGATCCCAGAGCAGATAGAGCATGAATTCAACGGCCTTCTTGCCCCGCATGCTCATGCTGTTATCGGTCAGGAAAAGCAGATCAATATCGGAAAATGGCGCGAGTACGCCGCGGCCATAGCCGCCGGTCGCAACCAGGGCGTGGGATTTCTCGCCACGATCCGGCGGGTGCAGCGCTTCGGTATAGCGATGAATGCCAATCATCAGCGTATCGGTCAGCGCCGCCTGCCAGCGCGCGGCGGCAAGGCCGGATAATTCACGCGCTTCAAATGCTTGCTGCACGCGGCCTTGAATGCGGCCCAAATGCCGCCGCAGCAGCGCCAGCGCCGTATCGCGCGGCAGGGCCTGGCCAGCAGGCAGCAATTCAGCCAGCAAATCCGCCAGCACCAGTGGCTGTTCAGATATCACGCCAGCGGGCGCGGCGCCGCGGCGATGCGGTGCCGGGGTGGTTTCGGGGGATGCCTCGGTCAGTCTCATTACTGTCACACTAACTTGTCCGGCGCTGCTGCGACAGTCTCCAAAAGCGATTTAACGCGGTAGAGAAACTCCTGCGCTTCTCGCGGGCTGAGTGTATCAAGGTCCAGTTGTGCAAGCGCTTCCAGCGCCGGATGGGAGGGCGGCGCGGCCACGCCAGGGCGCGCGAAAAGCGGCATTTCCTCCGCCAGGGGATCAAGCCCCTTGGCGCGGGCTTCAAGGGAGCCGAGAACAGCCTCTGCCCGGCGCAGCACGTCGCGCGGAACACCTGCGAGTTTCGCCACATGTAGGCCCCAGGATTTTTCGGCGGCACCGGGGCCCACGCTATGGCGGAAAATCACCTGCCCGCGCCATTCGCGCACCTGCATGGTGGCCAGCGCCAGTTCCGGCAATTTCGCAGCAAGCGACGTCAATTCATGGAAATGCGTGGCAAAGATGGTGCGGCAGCGGATGCGGTCATGCAGGGCTTCCAGCACCGACCAGGCGATGGCGAGCCCATCCCAGGTTGCGGTGCCGCGCCCGACCTCATCCAGCACTACCAGGGATTGCGCGCTGGCCAGGTTCAGTATTGCCGCCGTTTCGGCCATTTCCACCATGAAGGTGGAGCGCCCTCCGGCGATATCATCGGCGGCACCGACGCGGGAGAAAAGCCGATCCACCAAGCCAAGCCGAGCAGCTTCGGCGGGCAGGAAAAGCCCCGCCTGCGCCAGAATCACAAACAGCGCGTTTTGCCGCAAATAGGTGGATTTACCGGCCATATTCGGCCCGGTCAGCAGGCAAAGCCGTTGCCCGGCGGAAAGATCGCAATCATTGGGCACAAAGGCGGGGCCGCGCGCACGCGCCAGCGCTGCTTCCACCACAGGGTGCCGCCCGGCCTTGATGGCGAAATCCGGCTTCTCGCTAATCTCGGGCCGGCACCAGCCGCCACCCGCAGCCAATTCCGCGCCCGCCGCATGCACATCCAATTCCGCCATCGCCGCCGCAGCCGCCGCGATGCCCGGCGCAGCATTCAGGCAAAGCCGGCGCAAATGCTGCGCGACCATCCTTTCGCGCCGCGCGGCTTGGTCCCCTGCCTCCGCGACTTTGCGGTCCAGCTCGGCCAAGGTAGCGCAGGTGAAGCGCATGGCATTTGACATGGTTTGGCGATGAATGGGGGCTTGCGGGCCTTCGGGCATGGCCGCGCGCAGCAGTTTTTCGCCCGCCGCCAATGGCATTTCGGCCAGAAATCCGAATTGCTGGTGGTGACGGATGCGGAGCGCTGCCACCCCCCATGCTTGGGCAAGGTCCAATTGCAGCGCGGCGATGGCATCGCGCCCACCATCACGCAGCCGCCTGAGCGCATCCAATTCGCCGTCATAGCCCGCGGCAATCAGGCCACCATCTTCCAGCCGCGCTGGCAGGGTTTCGGCCAAGGCGCGCTGCAATTCCGCCTGAGGTGAGGCTTCCGGCACCAGCGCGCCGCGCGCTGCTTCAATCAACGCGGGCTGCAAGCCGCCAGCGGCATCCAGGGCCGCTGCCATGGCTTCGGCCCGCGCCAGCCCATCGCGAATGGCGGCCAGATCACGCGGCGCAAACCGATCAAGCGACAGCCGCGCCAAGGCGCGCGCCATATCGGGCGAGCCCTTCAACGCTGCCCTTAACGCCGCACGTTCGGAAGGTGCTGAGAGCATCCAGCCCACCGCCTCATGCCGCGCCAGAATGGGGGCTGCGTCGGCAAGTGGCGAGGCAAGGCGCGCGGCCAATTCGCGCGCCCCGGCGGCAGTCACGGTGCGGTCCACGGCAGCGAGCAGGGAATGCCGTGCCTCCC
Organism: Asaia bogorensis; assembly: GCA_945886995.1. Taxonomy (GTDB): domain Bacteria; phylum Pseudomonadota; class Alphaproteobacteria; order Acetobacterales; family Acetobacteraceae; genus Neoroseomonas; species Neoroseomonas bogorensis_A. Next base: position 1,074 of record CAMCZJ010000028.1, on the reverse strand, counting down.
CCCTTTCGCTTTTCAGGATTTCCAAGGATCGGCGTGTGGCGGCATCCATCTGCAACAAGCCGCGCCCGCCCATGGGGCTGGGGGGTGCGAGGCGCGGCAGGGCGCCTGCCTGGGTTGCCCGCACATAATCCAAGGCCATGGCGGCGGCGGCGAGTTCTTCGGCGCTGAAACTGCCAAACCCATCCAGGGTTGAGACATCAAAAGCCTCGGCGAGGCGTCGCGCAGCATCGCGTGGCGGGTCAGCCGGCGTGATGCGCGCTGCCACTTCGCCTTCGAAAACCCCTTCCGGGGCCAGGATTTCGGCTGGCTCCAGCCGCGCAAGCAACGCCTGGACTTCCCCGCGCGGCAGGGTTTCCGTGCCAAAGGCGCCGGTTGAAACGTCAAGCCAGGCGGCGCCGATCCGGTCTTCCAGCGGGGCGAGGGCCAAAAGCCAGGCCGGGCGCGCGGCTTCCAGCAGGGTTTCTTCCGTGACCGTGCCTGCCGTCACCAGCCGCGTAATGTCGCGCCGGATGGTCGGCGCCTTGCGCGCCTTGGCCTGTTCCGGCGTTTCCATCTGATCGCAAATGGCAACCCGGAACCCCTGGCGGATCAGCCGCGCCAGATAGCTTTCATGCGCATGGGCCGGCACGCCGCACATGGCGACCTTCTGGCCGCGATGCTCCCCCCGGTAAGACAGCGCAATATCCAAGGCAGCGGCAGCGGCCTCGGCATCCGCGAAAAACAGCTCATAAAAATCGCCCATGCGGAAGAAAACCAGCGCATCCGGATGCGTGGCCTTGGCGGCGAACCATTGGGCCAAGGCGGGCGTGGCGCCGCTGGCATCGGGAATCGGGCCTAAGGGGGCTTGGGCGGGGGGCATGCGCCGACAGGATACAGGCGGGCGGCGCCCAAGCCAAACGCTGGGCTGGCGCATTGGCGCCAGAGGTTCCACATTGGCGCCAAGAAGAACCAACCAGGGAGGAGGTTCCCATGACAGCTTCCAGTATTGGCCGCAGAGCCATCCTTGCGATGGGGGCGGCGGCTGCGTTGCCCGCGCCGTCAGTCGCGCAGGATATGCGTGCGCAAACGCTCCGC
>CAMCZJ010000027.1 GCA_945886995.1 Asaia bogorensis | reverse complement strand
CTCCGCCGCGCTGTCATCAAAGATCTCGCCCATGGCCAACATGCCCGCGGACATGGATAAGACGTTATTGTTGAAGGTGCCGGCATGAACCAAGGCGCCCGGCTTGTGTGAGTCAAACACCGACATGATATCTGCCCGCCCACCAAAGGCGCCGAAGGACATGCCGCCCGCGATATATTTGCCGAGTGAGACAAGATCAGGCGTGATACCATGCAGCTTTTGCAGGCCGCCTGCGGTGTGACGGCTGGTCATCACCTCATCGAAAATCAGCATGGCGCCCATTTCGCGCGTAGCGTCGCGCAGCCCTGCCAGAAACTCACGCGTGGCGGGAATGCAGCCGCCGCTGCCCATCATGGGTTCCAACAGCACGGCGGCCAGATCAGCGGCGTTTTCGCGGATCAGCGCCAATGTCCCGGGCAGGTCGTTATACTCAGCAAGCGTCACGGAAAACGGCGCATTCACCACGCTGCCGCCGGTGACGAAGCTCATCACCCCGCCATGATAGCCGCCACGGAAGGCGATGATCTTGCTCCGCCCCGTATGCGCGCGCGCGGCTGCCAGGGCCATCAGATTCGCCTCGGTCCCGCTATTGGTGAAGCGCACCAATTCCAGTGCAGGGAAACGCGCACATAAAATAGCTGCAAGCTTCGCCTCATTCTCACCGACTGAGGCCAGGCTGATGCCGTTTTGAATCACCTGATGCAGCATCGCCTGAATGCGCGGATCAGAATGACCAAACAGCCCCGCAGTATATTCGCCGCAAAGGTCGAGGTATTTGTTGCCGTCAATATCTTCCAGATAGCAGCCCTGGCCACTTTTCATCGCGGTCGGGAAGGGCGTGTAGAAAAGCGTGCTGCGCGTATTGCCGCCCGGCATGACCTGGCGGGCGGCCTCGTGCGCCGTGGCGCTATTGGGGCGCGCGCGGGAATAATTCTCCCGCGCTTCGGCAAGGGCCGCTTCCAAATCGGAATTGCGCGGCGCGGCGGATGCATCAAGCGGCGGTGTCATACGCGTTCCTCCTTATCCTTGGGTTGGGCGATGGCTTCTTATGCAGCATGGACCACCCGTCCTTGGTCGTCACTTCAACATGTTTCATGCTGTCCTGCACCCCCTTTATCAGGGGCCGCGCTTTGCACCGGCTGCAGGCGAGTGGCATAAGCGCGCCGTGCGGATTCTCTATCACCTCCCCCTCTCTCCCTATGCGCGCAAGGTGCGGCTTGCCTTGGCGGAAAAGCGCATTCCCTTTGATCTAAGGGTCGAAAGGGTCTGGGAAAGGCGTGCGGAATTTTTGGCCATCAACCCCGCCTGTACTGTGCCAGTGCTGCAGGAGGAGAATGGCTTCTGCATCATCGATTCCTACGCCATTTGCGAATATTTGGATGAAGCCTATCCGGATATGCCGCTGATGGGGCGCTCACTCGGCGAAAGGGCGGAAATCCGGCGCCTGGTGGCTTGGTTTGACGGCAAGTTTCACCTGGAAGTCGGGCGAAACCTGCTGTTTGAAAAGCAGATGAAGCAGCTTATGGGCCGGGGTAACCCAGACGCCGGGGCCATTCGCGCGGGCTATGCCAATTTGCGCCCGCATCTGGATTATCTGGGCTGGCTCGCGGAAACGCGGCCTTGGCTGGGCGGGAATGCGCTGTCACTCGCGGATTTGGCGGCGGCGGCGCATCTTTCCGCGCTGGATTACCTGGGCGATGTGGATTGGGCGCTGAATGATGCCGCCAAGGATTGGTATGCGCGGGTGAAATCCCGCCCTTCCTTCCGCCCGCTATTGCAGGACCGGATCAGCGGCCTGATTCCGCCCGAACATTACGCGGATTTGGATTTTTGACGCTTTTCTCTTGAATATAAGACAATGCTAATTTAATTGATGGGTGAGAGTTTCAAGGAACCCCGCCATGACCACCGAAACCATTTCCGCCCGTGAGGCCGCTGGCCTGATCGCCACCGGGGAAGCCGTGTTGGTGGATATTCGCGAAGCGGATGAACGCGCCCGCAGCCATGTGCCGGGGTCTGCCCATGCGCCGGTCTCTCGGCTGGGGAGTGGCCCGCTTGGCATTCCGCCCGGTTCCAACGTGATTTTTCATTGCCAATCGGGCAGCCGCACGGCGTTGAATGCCCCGGCCCTGGCCGAAGCCGTGCCGGGTTGCCGTGTTTTGCTGGTGGAAGGTGGGATAGGCGCGCTGAATGCGGCTGGCGTGAAGCTCAAGGAAGATAAGCAGGCGCCATTGCCGATCATGCGGCAGGTGCAGATCACCGCGTGTAGCCTGGTGCTGCTTGGCGCGGTGCTGGGCGCGCTGATTGACCCGCGCTTTCACGCGCTTTCGGCCTTTGTCGGCGCGGGTCTGGTTTTTGCCGGCATCATGGGGCTTTGCCCCATGGCGAATTTGCTCGCGCTGATGCCGTGGAATCGGCGCGCGGCTTAGCCAGCCTGGATCAATCCACCTTCGCACCGGAAGCGCGGATCAGCGGCGCGAAAGCGGCTTCATTGTCGGCGCGGAACTTCACGAATTCCTCGGGCGTCGTGTACCAGGTGGTGGCCCCATTATCGTAGAAGCGCTTCTTGATATCCTCACTTTCCAGCGACTGCTTGGTGAGTTCATTGATGCGCCGGATGAGTGCGGGGGAAATCCCAGCCGGTGCGCAAACGCCACCCCAGGAAGAAATGTCAAAGCCCGGCAGGAATTCCGCCAAGGCGGGAATTTCGGGCGCTTGCGGGCTGCGCTGAGCACCTGTCACGGCCAATGCACGCACCTTGCCGTCACGTGCCAAGGCCAATGCCTGCGGGATATTGTCGAAAATCATGTGAACGCGCCCGCCCGCCAGATCAATATGCGCCGGCGCCGCACCGCGATAGGGCACATGCAGCATATCCACGCCGGCCAGGAATTTGAACATCTCGCCCGAGAGATGAACCGTGGTGCCGGAACCAGATGATGCGAAAGCGTATTTGCCCGGATTGGCCTTCAGCAGCGCGATCAGTTCAGGGACGGTCCGCGCCGGAACATCATTGTTCACCACAAGCATATTCGGCAATTGCCAAAGGCCGGAGATCAGCGCGATGTCGCGCGCGGGGCTGTAATTCAGCCGCGAATACAGTGTGGGCGAAATCGCAAGCGGTGCCACCGATGCAAGCCCAATGGTATTGCCATCCGGCGTGGAGCGCGCAATCGCTTCCGTCCCCACATTGCCACCGGAACCGGAACGGTTTTCGACCACGAATTGCTGGCCGGTGATTTCGCTCATTTTAATGCACCAGATGCGGGACAGGATATCCGTACCCCCGCCTGGTGGGAAAAGCCCGATGAAGCGAATGGGGCCGGTTGGCCAATTGCCCTGCGCGCTGACAAGTGCAGGGGCCGCAAGCAGCCCGGCGCCCAGGCCCAAAGTGGTGCGGCGTGTGATGGTGTTTTTCATGGTGATCCTCCCGTAAGCCCCGCGCCTTGGGGCGCGGCTTATTCTGCCATGGCAAAGCCTCGGCACAGGTTAGTCAAGGGAAAGTTTGTCCCGCCCGATAGGACGGCAACTCGCGCGGCGTGACCGCCAAGCATCATACGCAGCCTGACCCGTCAGACCGCCCAATAGGCAAAGCATTGGTACGATTGGAATCAGGTAGCGTTGTTCAAGATGTACTGGCAGATAGACCGCTACAAAAGCTCCGGTCGCGAGCCAAGCGCAGATGACCGCCGCGCGCCGGTTGTCATATCGCGCCAGAAAGAAGGGAGACGCAATTGCGCCAATTGTCACGGCCAAACCAATCGCCCGGCCCAGCCAGAGTGCCACCAAGATGGGCAAAGCAAAGATTGAACCTTCCATAGCGCGACGCCACAGGGCTTCAGGTCGGCCGAACCAAGGCCGCGGCTCGCCTGACTGGCGATGAACATCAGCGGCTGTATCCACCGGCATAAATGTGATCCACAGCATCTTTACCGGTAGGCGCGTTGTGGTGGCCCGTAGCATTTCCAAAGGATGATCCCTCCATGCGCGCGCATAATTGGCGGAAGCGGCAGAGGCAATTTCAGGTGCCGTCATGCCCGCTTCAAAAAGCCGAGCATTCAAGCGATGGATGCTATGATAATCGCTTCCGACGATCATTTCACGGGCCGTCGTGAGGAATAGCGTTTCACCTTGAAAGACGGGAACGCCCCGCGCTACCAAAGGCATCAAAGCTTGCACCATCACGACTTGCTTCGACGTGGAAAGCACCGCATGCCCGGATCTTCGATAGTGATCGGCCATAATGAGGCCTGAAGCTAGAACTGGCGGCGCCATGATGGCGGCAAACCCAACCAACCTTCGCCCTTTAGTGGTTGCAATCAGCGCGGCAGGCACCAGTCCGAGCAAGAGGTAAAGAGTTGCCTCCCGGATGGCGACCCCAACACCCAACATCAGACCCGCCATCACTAGTTTACTGATACCGCCGGGGATGAGTGCCGCATGCAACAGTAACAGCATTGCACCACCGAAGAGCGCACCAAAAAGAGCGTCAGTCATGACAGCCGACTGGAATACCGCGACCGATCCCGCAGCCGGCATCAGGGCTACAATGAAGGCCAAGATGGGATTAAGGCCGAGAGCCAAACCAACCCGGTGGGCATAAGCCGCCAGGAAAGCTTGGGCGAGAACCTGTACGCCGAGCAGCAGCGACATCCAGTGTGTTTGGGTAACATGTTGCAGCGCCGCGAGCACTGCCGGATATCCTGGGGTTCGATAAAGGGGGATGGGCGAATAGCTCGACCCCAGTAATGCCTCTCCTTCCGGCAGTGGGCCAGACAGCAACATTTCGGCATATGTCAGATAGCCACCGCTATCGGGCGTTTCGAAAACGCCTGTCATCGCCGCCACGATGAGCGGGGGGACGCTGGCGAGAAGCCCGACAAGAAGCGTTGCAGCAGAATTACGCGCGACCCAGTAACCGCTCAAACCCGTTGCTCCCAAACAAAGCCTTTCGGACAGCCGAGCATTAGGGGGCCGATTTCGTTTTTGCAATGTTCTGGCAATATGCACAAAAAAGAATGGCCCGAAAACCGTAAGGTTTCCGGGCCAAGTCAACAGGGAGGCTTCACGTCTGGGAGACGAGGGATCAACGGACCCCTTCCGAAAAACTCGGATGCCCATTTTATAGCCGCTCTCGCTTTGGTTGTGGTTCCCGTTCTTCACCACACGGCCATGCAAAAAACGCATAGCTTGGCTTCCGCCGGTTACATAGCGTCACAGCGCGCCGGTCAGCTCCGCCACCAGAAAGTCCCGGAAAACCGCTACACGCTTGGAATGCCTCATTTCTTCGGGATAGACGAAGTAAGCCTCAATCTTCGGCCCCTTCACTCCCGGCAGCACCTGGACGAATTCATCCAACTCCGCCCCGATGTAATCCGGCAGCGCCGCCAGCCCCAAACCACTACGGACCGCCTGCACCATGCCGGGCATGGAATTGAGTTCCACCGCCGCGCGCCGCGCCGTGCCGGGGCGCCGGCCCACCTCAGCCAGCCAATTGATGTTGTCAATCGGCGGCTGATAATCGCCGTAGATGATCAGCCGATGCGCATCCAAATCCTCGGGCCGTTGCGGGATGCCGATGGTCTTCAGATAGGAAGCCGCACCACAAATCCGCCACCCGAAGCTTGCGATATGGCGCTGGATCAATTCCGGCTGCCGCGGCGCATGCATGCGGATCGCGACATCCGCTTCGCGCATCGCGATATCCAAATCGGAATCATCCAATAGCAGCGTGACACTGATCTCCGGATGAATATCCAGCAGCTTCTTCAAGCGCGGCGCCAGCCAGGTACTGCCGAAGCCGATGGTGGAAGTGACCTTGAGCCGCCCCGCCGGGCGCTCTCGGCTTTCGGTCAACATGGTTTCAGTCATCGCGAGTTTCGCGAAAACTTCGCGCACCGTGCGGTTCAGTGTTTCGCCCTGTTCGGTCAGGATCAGGCCGCGCGCATGCCGGTGAAACAGCGGCACATTCAGCGCTTCTTCCAAAGCTTGAATTTGCCGCGATACCGCGGATTGGCTGAGGTTCAGCGTGTCACCCGCATGGGTGAAGGAACCTGCCTCCGCGACCGCGTGAAAGATACGAAGCTTGTCCCAATCGGTCGGCATCAGGCCGCTGCCGCATGGCCCGCTTCAAGCGCAGCGAGGTATTTTTCCGCCTCAAGCGCGGCCATGCAGCCGGTGCCGGCGGCAGTCACAGCCTGGCGATAAGTCTTGTCCTGCACATCGCCCGCAGCGAAAACGCCAGGGATGGAGGTGCGCGTGCTACCGGGCGTGGTTTCGATATAGAATTCCGCATCCATGCCGATCTGGCCTTGAAAAAGTGCGGTCGCAGGTGAATGGCCGATGGCCACGAAAACGCCATCCACCTTCAATTCGCGCGCTTCACCGGTGATGCGATCACGCAGCGCCAAGCCGCGCGCCACCGGCATGCGGCCTGATGTATCGGCCAGCACTTCTTCCGTGAGCGTATTCCACATGATCGAAACATTCGGCTTCGCGAAAAGCCGCTGTTGGAGGATTTTCTCGGAACGGAGGGAATCACGCCGATGGATCAGCGTGACATGCCGCGCGAGATTGGAAAGGTAAAGCGCTTCCTCGGTCGCGGAATTGCCGCCGCCAATCACCGCGACATCCTTGCCGCGATAAAAGAAACCATCGCAGGTGGCGCAAGCGGAAACACCAAAACCGCCCAGTTCCTTTTCGCCCGGAATGCCAAGCCAGCGCGCCTGCGCGCCAGTCGCGATCACCAGCGCTTCGGCGACATAGACATCGCCGGAATCCCCCACCGCGCGGAAGGGCCGGCGCGACAAATCAATGGAAGTAATCACATCCTGCACCACCTTGGTGCCGCAATGCACAGCCTGTGCGGCCATCTGGTCCATCAGCCAGGGGCCTTGCACGGCCTCCGCGAAGCCTGGGTAGTTTTCCACATCGGTGGTGATGGTCAGCTGCCCGCCTGGCTGCATCCCCGCCACCAGCAGGGGCGAAAGCCCCGCGCGCGCGGCGTAGATCGCCGCCGTATAGCCCGCCGGCCCGGCACCCAGAATGAGCAGCTTGCTTTGAAATGTCTCGGCCACGATCCGCACCCCTGAAATCTACCGGTTGATATCGGCCAGCCGCCCCTTCCGGGCAAGCCGCAGCCAGGCCGATGCTGCATCTTGAAATGATATTGCGCGGCAGCCCGGTTTTGAGCAATGAAGACCCGTGCCCAATCCCAAGAACCCCGCCCCCGATCCGGCGCTGGATGCCCTGGACCGCCAGATTCTGGCGGAACTCCAGGCTGATGGCCGCATTACGAATGTCGAACTTGCCCGACGCGTCAATCTTTCCGCGCCGCCCTGCCTCCGGCGCGTGCGCCGGCTGGAAGAAGAAGCGGTCATTCGTGGCTATCACGCAGACCTCGACCCCACCGCGCTGGGGTGGGAGGTGATGTTCTTCGCCCTTGTTGGCCTGGAATCGCAAAAGCAGAGCGTGCTGGATGCCTTTGAAGCGCTGGCAACTTCCTGGCCGGAGGTGCGCGAATGCCACATGATCCGCGGCGGCGGGGATTTCCTGCTGCGACTCGTCGCGCGCAATACCGCGCATGAGAATGAATTGACCGCACGGCTGACAGGCGCTGCTTCCGTGCTGCGCGTGCAGACCTTGCAGACGATCCGCACGGCGAAGGACGCGGCGGGCGTGCCGCTCGGTTAATGCGGCAGGGCGGTTTGGCCCAAGACCCAGCCCTCCCAAGCGCGGATCATCGGGTCTTCCGGGATGAAATCCGGGCGCTTGCCGTCAATCACGCCAATCAGGCCAAGCAAGCCAATCAGCGAATCGAAGCGATCCTCACCAGCGGCATCGGTGCCGAAGCCGGTTTGGATCATCTCGGCCAAAGCCGCATCAGGGGTGACGTGAAGGGTCGCCATGGCGCCACGCAATGCCGGCGCCAGCACGCGGCGTGGTCCCTCAGCGCGTTTTGACCCTGCCAGTTTCAGCCCCAAATGGCGCAACGCCTCCGCTGGATAGACCTCAGCAATGGCAAGCGCGCCGGGGCGGAGCAGATCATGCAGCGCACCCGCGAAGGGCCAAAGCCTGAAGGGCGCGCCAGCGGCCAAAGCGGGGGCGAGCCAATCGCGCCAGGCGCTGATCGCCGCCTTGCCGGATTGATTGGCGCCAAGCGTCCAGAATACCGGCGCCCCGGCGGGGCGTTCAGCCGTGGCGCGATCACATAAACGGGACAGGCCAGCAGCATCGGCAAGCCCAAGTGCCGCAGCATGGGCCGCGCGCGTCATGCCCTTGATGCCGCGCGCCGGATAGAAGGGGCGGGCCGGGGAGACAGTTTCCAGCCCCGGTGACACCGCAAAGAAATCATGATTTTCCGTGAGCCCGGCCAGAAAAGCAGGAAAATCCTGTTCCGGGCGGTGTTCCGCGAAGCCGCGCGGCACGCCAAGCGGCAGGTCAAGCCCAAGTGCGGCGGGGCCGCCTTCCGCGATCATGGCTGCGGCCAGCGCGGCAGGGTCCCCCACCAGGCGTGGCGCGCTTGCTTGCCACAAGCTCCCTTGGCGCCGTGCCAGCGTGACCCAGCGTTTGCGGGCATCCATGCTCCAATCCGCATGGGCGGCGATCATGGGGCGAAACCTCTCGCGCCGCGCCCGGCCTTCGTGTCATGCTCAGGCCAAGTATGGAGGAGAGCGTGATGGATGGCATGGCAGCTTTGCCGCCCAAGGGTGCGGATGCGGCGCATCCGGCGGGACAATATGGCGCGATTGCGAAGCTGTTTCATTGGGTGACGCTGGGCCTGATGCTGGTGGCGCTGCCGCTTGGCTTTGTCATCCAACATGTGAAGGATGACAGCAAGATGGCGTTCTATGCGCTGCATGAAAGCGCGGGGCTAACCATATTGTTTGTGGCGCTCGCCCGGCTGGCCTGGCGCTGGCTGAGCCCGCCACCCAGCCTGCCCAATGACATGCCGAAGCTGCTCCGCACCGCATCCAGCGCCGTGCACCATGCGCTTTATGCGCTGCTGATCATCCAGCCACTACTTGGCTTCATGGCCACCAATGCCTGGGGTTTCCCGATGCAGGGCGCCACGGCCTACCTCGGCTTCATCGAATTCCCGAAATTCATGGAGGCTTGGGAAAGCCTCGCCAAGATTTTGAAGCTGCTGCACACAATAGGCGGTTGGTCTTTGGTGGTGCTGATTGCGCTGCATGTGGGCGGCGCGCTGTTCCACCACGCCATCAGGCGCGATGGAACCCTGATGCGAATGATCTGAAGCCGAAAGCCACTGCGTTTCCCGTTGACATGCGTTCACAGGACACGCACGAAAACTTTTCTTGATCGTATTTTCCGAGCCGCCAAGTGATCACACTTGGCTTCAAAATACGCGAGCCAGTTCACCAGCGAGAGGATGCACGCCAAGCGGTCGGCTGGCCCCGCGCCAGATAACGCATTTCGCGCTATAGGCAGGCAAGGAAAGTCAGAGGTCGGGCGCCGCCCCGAAATGCCGCATGAAATTGGCCCGTAATGGCCTGCTCGCCTTGATGCTGCTGGTGTTTGCCGCGCCCGCCGATGCGGCTTGGGAGTATACGCGCTGGGGCATGAATGAAGCGCAGGCGGTGACAGCATCGCGCCGCGCGGTGCGCAGCCTGCCGGCCGCGGAACGGCGGATGATGGATACGCGGGTGGAATATCGCGCACGTGGCGCCTTCAGCGTGGAGGGGCTGCGCATGAATATCGCCTTTGGGTTTGATACAAAAACCGGCGGCCTTGCTTGCGTTTCAGGCCGTGGCGCTGCGGCGCAGGGCGATGTATTGCGCCAAAGACTGATTGCGCGCTTCGGGCCGCCAGAATTCGATGATCAGAACCCGCGTAGCGGTGAACAGGATATCGGCTGGACCACGCCGGACAAGATTGATCTGGTGATCACCTCGGCCGGTTTTACCCTGCTGCATTGCGCGCCGGGATACTGAAGGCAGCTATATTCCGCGCAGCAGGGCCATGAGTGGGGCGATGGACGCTACCCGGTCCAGCGCCCAGAGCCCTGCGATTTGCGCTTCCACATCAGCGGTCGTGCCACCCAAGGCGGCATTGGCGCGATACTTGGCAGCAAGGTCGCCATCACTTAGCGGGCGTTCAGCACTGCCGCGTGGATGTTCGACAATGGCCTGACGCGTGCTGCCATCAGCAAGTGTGATGGTCACGCGCGCTGCGCCGCGCGGCAGGCTGGCATCGCATTCCGCCACCACCTTTCCGCGCAGTGCTGCAAGGGCAGGGTCTTGCACCGCCGCCATCTCAAAATCCGTCACATCGGCGCTGCCCAGCAGCAGGGCAATCGCTGCGCAGTGATGGATGCTGATGCGCGTATCGCGTTCATTGCGCACCACACGATCACCGCGCGCCAGCAAAAGCGCATCGCCGGCCACCGTCACGCTTTTGATGTGCGCGACCGCATTGCCAAGCTGTTCGCGCAGCACCAGGCAGGCATCAATCACGGCATGAAACACGATGCCCGCCGCATAGGGCTTGTAGGTATTGCGCGCGATTTCCCAGCTTTGGCCGAGACCTTCGGTGATCTCAGCCATTACCGGCTCATCACCCATGGCGCGCGCCCAGCCCAAGGGTCCTTCAATGGCGAAAGGTGCAGCGCGATAGCCGCGGGCGGCGAAACGCGCGGCCAATATGCCATTACGCGCAGCATTGCCGACGCCGATATTCTTCGCAGCCGTCGCCAGATTCTCCACAATGCTGCCAGATTGGCTGGCGGCGATGCCAAGCGCATCCGCTGTTTGTTCCGCCGAAAGCCGCATGAGCCTTGCTGCTGCCGCCGCCGCACCGAATACGCCGCAGCTTGCGGTAATGTGCCAGCCACGCGCGTAATGCCCCGGTGAGACTGCATTGCCCATACGGCAGGCGATCTCTCCTCCCAAAAGGAAGGCGTGCAAAACCTCAGCGCCGCTGGCACTCAACTCCTCACCAAGCGCAAAGGCCACGGGGGCAACTGGTGCGCTTGGGTGGATCACGGTGCGCAGATGAGTGTCATCATAATCCAGCAGATTGGACGCGATGGCATTGACGAAAGCCGCATCCATCACGCCAAGCCTGTCGCGCTGACCAAGCACGGTGGCACTTTGCTTGCCTGAGGCATCGCGCATGATCTCATGCGCCGTGATTACCGCTGGGTCACGCGCCACACCGAGCGCGCAGCCAACGTGGTTGAGGATGGAGCGCCGGCCTTCATGGCGGAGTGATTCCGGCAGGGTTTCGAACCGCGATTCGGTGACGAATCGCCCCAGGATTTGCGTGGCGGAAGCTGTTTCACTCATGGGGCGCGTCCTTTGATTTAGTCTGCGATTTCTCGCGCCATGACGCGCGCCGGCGCGCCATCCGACCCGGTGATGGAAAGCGCACCAAAGATGAATTCCACGCGCTTGCCGGCAAGCGGGCGGGGACCGCGCAAATGCTCACAAATCAGCACGCCATCGCGCAACAAGCGCTGATGCACGGGCCAGGTGAAGCCTTCAGCCGGGCGGCGATGTACAGGCAGATCAGGTGTTGGGAAATCACAGGCCAGCAGCTTCACCTGCTTCGCCACAATCCAATCCGCTGCCGCCAGGCTCAGGCAAGGGTGCGCATCATAGGCGGGTGTATTGATGTGCGGCGAAGAACCCGTATCCAGCGCCAGGATATCGCCCGGGCGCAGCAGCGGGCGCGCGGCTTCCAGATGTTCCGGTTCAAGCAGGCTATTGGGCGACAGATCAAAGCGCCAGACAACGCCAGGGCCATTCCAGCGTTCCAGCGGCACTTGTTCCATGCTGGGGCCATCGCTGTAGAAATGGCAAGGCGCATCAACATGCGTGCCGGTATGCACCACCATCTCAAAGCTCGTTACCGTCAGCGGATCAGCCGGCAGGCAGAACAGCTTCTTGACCTTGGGCGGGCCGAAGGTCGGCACGCGCGGCATTGCCTCATCTATCGGGTGCGTCAGGTCCAACCACGGGCCGAGTGGTTTGGTTTCCTGCCGGGGTGGCAGGGGCATCCAGCCGCGCCAGCCAAGCCCGCGTTCTTTTGCCTTGTCGCACATGTTTTCTCTCCCTTACGGCGCACGCAGTATGCTTCCCGCCATCGTGAATGCGCGCGCGGTATCTGTCCAGCACGGCGCCGCTTTCCCTCCCGCGCAACAGGGGCAATACTCGGCGACAGGACCTTAAGGGACGGAACGGTATGGCCAAGGATGGCGGTTTGCTTTGCGTGATGAATGACATCGCACCTTCTTGTGATCGGCGCGATTATGAAGCCTGGTATCAGCAGGACCACGTGCCGGATCGCCTGAGTATTCCAGGTTTTCTGTCCGCCCGGCGCTACCGCCGCCTGAATGGAACACGCGCGGAGTTTCTGACGTTTTACGAAACCGCCACACCGCAGGTTCTGTGCTCCGCGCCCTATCTCAAGCGGTTGGCGGAACCCACGGATTGGACCGCACGCATCATGGCGCATTTCCGCACCATGTCGCGCAGCATCTGCCGCGTGGCCTTGGATGAGGGGCAGGCCGGTGCCGGTGGCGTGCTGGCGCTGATCGCGCATCAGGCAGCGCCAGCAGCTGGGCTTGAAGCGCAATTGGTGGCGGTATCATCGCAGGCCGGCGTTACGCGCGTGCGGCTTTGGCGCACCGATCCCTCCGTCACCGTGCCAAGCCCAGAAGAAAAGCTACGCCCAGGCGGCGATTCATCTTTTGCCACCATCATGCTGGTTGAAGGCACGCATGCGGAAATGATCCAAGCGGCGTTGACCGCGCAAGGCTTTGAAGAAACCCCAACCTTTTACAGCCTGATCTACGCCTCACCGGAAAATTCTCAGAAGGAATCACCAGCATGACCACGCGCGCCCTTGCGGAATTCACTGCCTCCATCACGCCGGATGCGTTGCCGCCAGAAGTGCGGCGCCAGGCGGCGCGGCTGGTGCTGGATGCGCTGGGCTGCGCCATGGCGGCCTGGACGGAGGATGCGGAAAAATCCCGCATCGCGCGCGATATCGCAGCACTCTATCCCGGCGCGCCCGGCGCGCATGTGATGGGCACCAAGGGTGCGGCAGTGCAGCCCGCTTTCGCCGCGCTGGCCAATGGCATCTTGATCAATGCCGCCGATAATGATGACACACACAAGCGCGCATTACTGCATGTGGGTTCGGTGATAGTGCCGACCGCGCTTGCCTTAGCTGAGGCGCGCGGGCTTTCAGGGCGCGCCATGCTGGCGGCGCTGGTGGCAGGCTATGAAGTGGCGGTGCGCGTTGGCATGGCGGTGATGCCAACCCATTACCGTTTCTGGCATTCCACCGCGACGAATGGAACTTTTGGCGCCGCTGCCGGTGCGGCCCATGCCATGGGCCTGGATGCTGATGGCGTGCAGCGCGCACTTGGCCTGGCGGGTACGCAGGCAGCCGGGTTGAATACGTTTTTTGAGTCCGGCGACATGACGAAATCCATCCATCCGGGCAAGGCCGCGTTGAATGGGATTCTCTCTGCCCAATTGGCAGCGCTTGGCGCCACCAGCCCGCCCGGTATTCTGGAACACCCAAAGGGCTATCTCGCAGCGTTTTCGTTGGAACCAAAAGCGGCTGTGCTGACAGCGGGGCTTGGGACAGAATGGGAGATTCTGCAAAACGGCTTCAAATACTTCCCCTCCATCCTGGCCAGCCATTCACCGATTCAGGCGACCCTTGCCATCGTCGCCAAGCACAAGCCGGACCCAAAGCGCATCATCTCCATCACCAATGAAACCTATGAAACGGTGAAATCACATTTTTCCAATAAGGATGTCACCACGCTGATGGGCGCGCGGGTTTCCGTGCCCTATTGCATCGCGGCCGCAGCGGTGGATGGTGAATTGACTCAGCGCCAATTCGCGCCCGGGCGCGTGAATGATGCGCTGATCCGCCAGGTGCTGGCGCGCACGGAAGTGGTGCCGGATGCGGAGTTGAACAAACTCTATCCCGCGAAATTCCCGGCGCGTGTCACAATCACGTTGGATGACGGCACGAAGCTGACCGAAACCGTGCTGCTACCGAAGGGGGATCCCGGCGCGCCGCTTTCCGATGATGAATTGGAAGCAAAATACCGCGACAATGCCGAACCGCTGCTGGGCAAGGCGGGTGCGGCGACGCTGCGGGATGCGATTTGGCGCTTGGATGATGCGCCGGATGTGGCAGAGCTGGTGCGCTGCATGCGCCCCAGTTAAGTCTCAAGCATAGCGCTTCAAAATGTCGCGCATGGCCGGCGCCAGATCGGGCCTGGCCAACGCGAAAGCCACTTGCGCTTCCAGGAAGCCTGCCTTGTCGCCGCAATCAAAGCGGCGGCCTTGATACCGCAGCCCGTGGAAGGGCTGCGTGCCGATCAGCTTCGCCATGCCATCGGTCAATTGCACTTCGCCGCCCGCGCCTTTTTCCATGCGCGCCAAATGGCCGATCACTTCAGGCATCAGCACATAGCGGCCAATGATGGTCAGGTTGGAAGGCGCCTTTTCTATCGGCGGCTTTTCGACCAAGCCCTTCACCGAAACCAAACGCCCGTGATCTTCCGCCACATCCAAAACACCGTAGCGGTTCACGCGGTCACGCGGCACTTCTTCAATCGCCACCACATTGCCGCCGGTTTCGCGGTAGGCATCGGCCAACTGCGCGGTACAAGATACTTCGCATTGCATCAGATCATCGGGCAGCAGGATGGCGAAGGGATCATCGGCAATGAAGGCGCGCGCGCACCAAATGGCATGACCAAGCCCCATCGGCACCTGCTGACGCACGGACATGATGGAACCAGGCGGCGGCGCATCGGCGCGCAAAGCTGCCAATTCCTTTTCCTTGCCGCGTTCGGCAAGCGTTCTTTCCAGTTCATAGGCAATGTCGAAATGATCCACCAGCATGGTCTTGCCACGACCGGTGATCAGGCAGATTTGTTCGATCCCCGCCGCGCGCGCTTCTTCCACCGCGTATTGAATCAGCGGCTTGTCCACGATGGGCAGCATTTCCTTCGCCATGGTCTTGGTGGCGGGCAGGAAACGCGTACCAAGCCCGGCAACGGGCAGCACGGCTTTCTTGAGCGGCTTCAACGGCACAGGACGATTCCCCTGGATTGGTCTGTTACCTTCTTATGCCGCGAAAGCCGGGCATGATTAAGGCGGGGGCGGCGTTCAAAACACCGAAAATCGTTCGTCCAGAATGCGGCGCCGGGGCACGCCAAGCGCGCGTAACCCCTGATGCGCGGCGCGGATCATGGGGCCGGGGCCACATAGCATGAAAACCCATCCCTCCCGCGCGGCTTGCGCGGCTTCGGCCTGGATCAGTTCGGGCGTCATCATGCCGGTGAGGCCCGCCCAGCCTGGCGGCGGTTCCTGCAACACGTGGCGGAGATCAAGCCGCAAGCGCCTGGCAAGCGCGGCTAATGCCGCCGCCGCCATGATCTGCCCTTCATGCCGATTGCCATAAAGCAGGGTGATCGGGCGGGTTTCGCCACGCGCTGCGGCGTCCCGCAACAGGGAAAGCATGGGCGCCAGCCCCGCGCCGCCGGCAATCATGAAATTGCCAGGCTCCCGCCGGCTTTCCAGACAAAGCGCGCCATGCGGGCCATCCACATAGGCGCGCGCGCCCAGCGGCAGCGTGCCGATCTGGCGCGTGAAATCCCCCACTTCCTTGATCAGAAAACGCAAGGCCTTCCCATCCGTGGGCGCTGAAGCGATGGAGAAAGGATGCTCCCGCACCGAAAAGGCTGAGCAATCCAGCCGCAGCCAGGCGAATTGCCCGGCGCGATAGGCAAGCCCTGCATGGCCATCAGGTTCCAGAGTCAGCGACCACAGCCGATCACCGACACGTTCCAGGCCGGCGATGCGCCAAGGGCGACGCGCCAGGCGCCAGGGCCGCAGCAGATAAACCGCAACTAGGCTACCCAACGCCAAGGCCAGCATAAACGCCCAGTAGGCCATCAGCGCCGGCGCGCCCGAATAGCGCCCGGCCGAGATGGCGTGATGCAGCGCCAACCCCGCCAGCAGCGCCGCGCCAAGCCCATGGCTGACCCGCCACGCTTCATAGCTAAAGGGCAAATCATCGCGCCGGATTGCGGTGAGGATCAGCAAACCCAGCAGCAACCAGGCCAAAGCACCGGAAATGAGGGAAGCCGCATCCAAGCCCAGCACCAGCGCGCCGGAAGGGTCATCCGGGCGCTCAAAAGCCGCGCCGCTTGGGCTGAGATAAAATAGCGGATGCAGCAGCGCAGCCAGTGTCAGGATTTGCGCAAAAATCTGATGCCAGCGCAGGCTGCGATCCATGCCGATACCGGCGCTGATCACGCGAAACCTGCCCGAGAGCAAAAACTCCAGCAGCAGCGCGGCGGTCGCCATCATGGCGATGGCGCTGGATGCCTCATCCAACCAGGGGCGCGCCGGGCCGATCAGCCACCAGCCAAGCGCCACCGGCAGCGCAACCAGCAGGGCATAGGCGCTGAGGATCACAAGGGCGGGCAGGGCGGATTACCTTTCAGCATGCGCGCAGCCTATCATCGCCCGTGCGGCACGTCTTGGTTTTGACGCCTGCGCGGATTGGGATTTGAATATCATGAAGCCAAAGGGCAGAACGCATGATCTCCTCCCCGCTATTCAACTCTGCCGATTTCCGCATCGCCCCCGGCATCACGCATCTTTGCGCGGCGGGGGAAACACCCTTTCTGCGCCAGCATGACGCTGCCTTTGCTGCTTATGCCGCAGACAAATCCGATGGTCCCGCTGGACGCCACCGTCAGGAAGCCATGATGGAAGCGGCTCGCGCCCGCGCAGCGCGGTTGTTTCATGTCGCCCCCGCTGATATCGGCTTTGTGTCTTCCGTGGCGGAAGGTGTTTCCATGGTGGTGGAAAGCCTGGACTGGCGCGCGGGCGATACGGTGCTGGTGGACCCGGATGAATATCCATCGGTCGTCGCGCCCCTCACCCTGCAACGCCAGCCCAAGGTAACTTTGCGCTTTGCCAAGGCCGCTGACCCCGCAAGCTTCGCCGCCGCCATTGATGGTTCTACGCGCATGATCGGTATCAGCGCAGTATCCTTCCTGAATGCCGCGCGGCATGATTTGGTGGCGCTACGCGCGGCAGCGGATAGGGTTGGTGCGCTGCTGGTGGTGGATTTCACGCAAGGGGCCGGCTGGATGCCGATCCATGCCGATATCGCGGATTTTGCTTTCTCTGCCTGCTATAAATGGATGCTCGGCTGCACGGGCGTCGCGCTTGCCTATTGGAATCCCGCGCGCCAACCAGGCTGGGTGCCGAGCACGGCGGGGTGGCATTCCATCGCCTCCATGGGGCGGCCAGATTGGTCTGAAACGCCCGCGCTGCTGCCAGGCGCTGCGCGCTTCACGCGCGGCAATCCATCGCATCTTGGGCTTTATGTGTTGGACTCGGCGCTGCGTTATCTGGAGGCTCATGCGCCTGAGGCGATTGAAACCCATGTGCAGCGCCTGACGGTGGGATTGCTTGAACGGCTGCGTGCCGCTGGCATCCCTTCCACCACACCGCCCGATCCGCGTTGGCATGGCGCGAGCGTTTGCGCGGAACACCCGCAAGCAGCCGCGATTGTGGACGGCATGGCGCAGCGCGGCGTGCTCGCCTGGAATGGGCGCGGGCGCATTCGCATTTCCTTCCATGGCTATAACGGCAGTGACGATATGGACCGCGCCGCCGATGCCCTGATTGCGGAATGGCACGCTGCCAGTGCAAGCTGAACGATAAGGTTACCAGGAGGAAGCGCCGATGCGCATGAAAGCTGCCATTCTATTCGAACAGGGCCTGCCGCGCCCCTATGCCAAGACTCGCCCTTTAGTGGTGGAGGAGGTGGAGCTTGACCCACCTGGCCCCGGTGAAATCCTGATTGAAATCGCGGCGGCGGGGCTTTGCCATTCCGATCTTTCCACCATTGAAAATCAGCGCCCGCGACCGCTGCCAATTGTGATCGGCCATGAAGGGGCGGGCATTGTGCGTGAATGCGGGCCGGGCATTACGGATCTCAAGCCCGGTGATCACGTGATCACGGTATTCGCTTCATCCTGCGGAACGTGTCGTTACTGCGCCCGTGGCCGGCCGAATATCTGCCCGAGCGGCAATGCGGCGCGCGCGGCGGGGTCGCTGGTGAGTGGCGCGAAGCGGATCAAGCGCTTGGATGGCAATTATGTGAACCACAATAGCGGCCTGTCGCTATTTGCGCAGTTTGCCGTGGTAGCGCGGCGTTCGGCGGTGAAGATTGACAAGGACATCCCGCTGGATGACGCGGCGATTTTCGGCTGCGCGGTGATGACCGGTGCGGGGGCGGTGATCAATACCGCACGCTTGCAGCCCGGTGAGAATGTTGCCGTGGTGGGCTTGGGCGGCGTTGGCATGAATGCGCTTTTCGCCGCCGTGGCATCGGGCGCTGATCGCATCATTGCGGTTGATACCAACCCGAAAAAGCTGGAACAGGCCAAGGAATGGGGTGCCACTGATGTCTTCCTGGCCGGCAATGATGATTGCGCGGCGGCGGTGCGCGATGCGACTGATGGCGGGGTGGATACGGTGATTGAAACCGCCGGTACCATTCCCGCCATGCAGCTTGCCATAGCCATCACCGCGCGCGGTGGCAGCACCATCAGCGCTGGCTTGCCGAATGTGAATGCGTCAGTGTCTTATCTCCATGCGAATTTGGTGTCGGAGGAAAAGAGCATTCGCGGGTCCTATATGGGATCATGTGTCGCGGAACGCGACATTCCGCGCCTGCTCTCGCTGTATCGGCGCGGCAAGATGCCGGTGAATAAGCTGAAAAGCGGCGTGGTGAAGCTGGAAGAAATCAATGAGGGCTTTGACCGGCTATCCGATGGCACGGTGCTGCGGCAAATGCTGAAGCCGAATGGTTGAGTGACTAGATGTTACCATCCTTGGCGGGCAGGCGGCTGAAAATCGCAGCCCGCCAGGAAATCGGCAAGGCGCCTGCGAAGCGCGCCAGCATATAGATCGGCCAGGGATAGGCGATGCGGGTCTTGCCGCGCGCCAGCCCCGCCAGCGTGCGCCGCGCGGCTTCATCCGCATCCATCAGAAACGGCATGGGGAATTTATTGCGCGCGGTCATGGGTGTGCGGACATAGCCGGGACAAATCGCGTGCAGGCGAATGCCCCGCGCGCGTTCCGTTCCGTCCAAGGCTTCGGCCCAGCGCTGCACAGCGGATTTGCTGGCGCAATAGGTCGGCGCGCCTGGCGCGGCCACGAAAGCAGCAACGGATGCCACCACGGCAATGCGCCCGCGCAGCCCATCGGCGCCCGGGGATTGCGCGGCCATGACCTCCAGCGCGGGGAGCGCCGTGTTCAAGACACCGGTAACGTTGGTCTCGAAAATCCGCCGCGACTGGGAAGCGGGTTCCGTGGTGCCGCCCGTGCCGGCGGAAATGCCAGCATTGGCAATGACCAGATCAAGCCGCCCGGCGCCCGTGATCCAGCCCGCCATGGCTTCCGCGTCGCAGACATCCAGCACACGGGGCTGCACTTCCGCCCCCTTGGCGCGGCAGGCGGCAGAGGCTTCTTCAAGCCTTGCGGCATCGCGGCCGGAAAGATGCAGCACCACGCCAGGCGCGGCGCAGGCTTCCGCCAGGGCACGGCCCAGGCCGGATGAGGCACCGGTGATCAGCACATTTTTCCAAAGCGCTTGCATAACATCTCCTCTGGGGCAAAAACCGCGCATGGCCAAGCTTGCATCCATGACCGGTTTCGCCCGTGCCGATGGCACCCTGCCCGATGGCGCTTCCTTCCTGTGGGAAGTGC
>CAMCZJ010000026.1 GCA_945886995.1 Asaia bogorensis | reverse complement strand
ACCGGGCCTGGCAGCCCTTCAGTGCTGACCAATATGCCTGTCGCCATCGAACAACATGTGGAATGGATCACCCGCTGCATCGCGGATATGCGCGCCGCCGGCCAGACGCGCATTGAAGCGAAGCCCGATGCGGTGGATGATTGGATGGTGCAGGTGCAGGAAGTGGCGGACCGCACGCTTTTCACGAAAACGCTGCATTCCTGGTATCTGGGCGCCAATGTGCCGGGCAAGCCGCGTGTTTTCATGCCCTATATCGGCGGCATGGCCCGGTATCGGCGGATTTGTGATGAGGTGGCGGATAAGGGGTATGAGGGGTTTGCGTTGGGGGCGTGAGTTCTTTCACACCGGCTCCAACCCCTTGGCGCGGAGCAGCTTGGCATCCGCGCCTTGCACCAGAAATGCCATGAAGGCGCACGCAGCTTCCGGCTGTGGCGCTTCGGCGAAAATGGCGGCGGAGAAGGTCATCACCTCGCCAATTTCGGCGGGCAGCGTGCCGATAATGTCTATCCCCGGCACGGTCATCAATTCGCTCACCTGCTGAATGGCGAGTGCGACTTCGCCGCGCTTCAGCAATTCACCGGTAAAGCCCTGCGGGATGACGGTGGCTTTCGCGTTCACCTCTGCCGCGATGCCCAGCCTTTCGATCAGCCCCGCAAAGAACAGCCCGCTGGCGCCGGCACGGGAATAGGCCAGGGACGGTGTCGCCAGCAGCGTCGCGCGGAAGGCTTCCGGCGTGCTGATATCGGGCCGCTTCGCACCGGCTGCGACCGCAACACCAATGTGGGAAAGCGCCAAATCACGCCGGCTGCCTGCCGCGAAAATCCCCTTGGCGATGAAATCATCCACGGCGGCAGCTGTCAGGATCGCGATATCACCCCGCGCGCCATCGGTTATGCGCTGCGAAATGCTTTTGGTCGGGTCAAACACCATGGCGGGCGCCGGGTTGGTCTTGGCCCAAAGCGGCGCCAGAACTTCCAGAACGCCCTGCAATGCCAGGGTGGACATGATGGAAAGCGGCTGGGCCATGGGGCGGGTTCCTTGCAAAGCGGTACGGCCCAGAATGGCGCTTGCGAAGCCGCGCGGCAATCTGGCGTGGCTCCGCCGCAAATTCGCCATGGCACAATGTTTAACTGGCTTTGTTGCCCAAGACGGCTTCAGAAGGATTGAACGATGACACGGAAACTGCGGTCCCTTGCCTTGACTGTCGGCTTTCTCGCCATCGCCGGCGCTGCGCAGGCACAGGCGCCCGAAGGCTGCGCGCGGCATGAGGCGCGCTTCGCGGCCTTGCTCGGCAAAGCGCCCGAAGAAGTGCGCGCTGCCCTGCAAGCCATGCCGGGCATCAGCACCGTGCGCATGGGTGGGCCAACCACGCCCATGACCAAGGATTATCGGCTAGATCGCGCAACCGGGCTGATCGAAAATGGTGTGGTGACGCGGATTACCTGCGGCTAAGGCTACCCACCCCCACCCCCACCAACACCACGACCACCCCACACAGCCCCGCCATGGCCCAGAAAATCCCCGCCCCAAGCGCGGCATAGCCAGGCCCTGAAGCCAGCGTCAGCAGCGTCGTCATCGCCCCCACGGCGGCGCCGAGCAGTGTCTGCGCCGTGCCCCCCAGGCTCACCGGCACGCGTTCCTGCAATAGCCGTATCGCCGCCAGATGCATGGCGCCAAAGGTCAGCGCATGCAGCGCTTGCGCGAAAATGAGCGGCGGCAGGCTTTCACTTACCGCCATAATCGGCCAGCGCAGCACGCCCGCCCCCGCAGCCAGCAGAACAAGACCGCGCACGCCAAGCCGTTCCACCAGGCCGCGCCCCCACAGGAACAGCGCAACCTCCGCCACCACGCCCCAGGCCCAAAGCAGGCCAATCACCCCAGCGCTGAAGCCCAAAGCCTGCCAATGGATGGACCCAAAGGCGTAATAGGCCGCGTGGCTGCCTTGCATCAGCGCGGCAATCAGCATCAGGCGGCGCAGCCAAGGCAGCGCGAGTGCGGCGCGAAACCCGCTTGCACCACCGCGGCCAAAGCCCTCAGCACGCGGCAGAAGAAAGGCCGCAGCGGCGCCAAGGCCAAGCATGGCGGCAATCAGCCAGGCAGCGCTGCCCGCACCCAGCACACCCACCAGCGCGCCCGCCAGCACAGCGGCCAGGATATAACTGGCGGAACCCGCCGCCCGGGCGCGGCCATAATCAAATCCGGGCGGTTCCCGGGCCACGCGCAGCGCCATCGCATCGGCCAGCGCGGTCGTCGGCGCCAGCGCCGCCGATAGCGCCAAATGCAACAGCAGCAGCGCCCAAAACCCGCCGACAAGCCCAAAACCCGCCGCGAAGGCCGCCGCCGCGCCAGTGCAGCAAATCAGCACCAGCCTGGGATCACCCAGCCAATCCGCAACGCGCCCACCCAGCGGCCCGGCCAGCAATTTCAGCGCACTGCCGGCGGCCAACACCGTGCCTAAATCAGCCGGTGTCAGCCCGCGCGCCAGCAAAAGCGGGGGCAGGAAGGGCATCATCACGCCAAAGGCCGCGAATTGCGCGGCGAAGATCAGGGCGAAGCGGGTGGCGGGACTCATCACGGGCGCGCCACCCTGCCCGTTGCCGCCACCATGGACAAGCGCGCCGCGCCATGCCACGGAGCAGCGCGTTTTTCTTTTGGACATTGACCCCCGCATGTTCGAACCCAGGGTTCGCGCCATTCTTGGCCCGACCAATACCGGCAAGACCCACCTCGCGATTGAGCGGATGCTCGCCCATGCTTCGGGCAGTATTGGCTTTCCGCTGCGGCTGCTGGCGCGTGAAAATTATGATCGCATGGTGGCGATGAAGGGCGAACGCTACGTTGCCCTGATCACTGGCGAGGAAAAGATCGTGCCGCCTGAGGCGAAGTATTTCGCCTGCACGGTGGAAGCCATGCCGCTGGATCGGCCAGTGGAATTCCTCGCCGTGGATGAAATCCAGCTCTGTGCGGACCCGGATCGCGGGCATGTCTTTACCGATCGGCTGCTCAATGCGCGCGGCATGGTGGAAACCATGTTCCTGGGTGCGGAGACCATCGCGCCTTTGCTGCGCCGCTTGATTCCGCGCGCGGAAATCGAAACCCGCGCCCGGCTTTCGCAACTGACTTATGCTGGCCCCGCCAAGCTGTCGCGCCTGCCGGCACGTTCCGCAATTGTCGCCTTCAGCGCGCAGGAAGTTTACGCCATTGCAGAAGCGGTGCGCCGCCGGCGTGGCGGCTGCGCCGTGGTGATGGGCAGGCTTTCGCCGCGGACACGCAACGCACAAGTGGCGCTCTATCAAAACCGTGAAGTGGATTTCCTGGTGGCGACGGATGCCATCGGCATGGGCCTCAATATGGATGTGGACCATGTGGCACTCGCTGCGCTCAACAAGTTTGATGGCCATCAGCCGCGTGCCCTGACGGCACAGGAAGTCGCGCAAATCGCGGGCCGCGCCGGGCGTGGCATGCGCGATGGCACTTTCGGCACCACGGCGGAAGCGCCGACACTGGATGATGACATCATCACCCAGATTGAAACCCATGCTTTTGAACCGCTGAAAACCCTCGCCTGGCGCAATTCCGATCTGGATTTTTCTTCGGTCGAGACACTGCTCGATACCCTGGGTGCGTCGGCGCCTTTGCCCGGTCTTGCCAAGGGCCATGATGCGGTGGACCACATCACGCTTTCCATGCTGGTGCGGGAAGAAGAAATTCGCGGCCTGGCCGATACCGCATCGCGCGTGCGCTTGCTGTGGGAAGCCTGCCAGGTGCCGGATTTCCGCAAGCTTGCGGATGATAGCCACACCAGGCTTTGCGCGCGCATCTTCACGCATCTGGCGCGCGAAGGCCGCCTGCCGCGTGATTGGGTGGCGTCATCGCTCGCGCAGCTTGGCATGGCGGAAGGCGATCTTGATACGCTGATGGCGCGGCTTTCGGCCATTCGTGTCTGGTCCTATGTCGCGGCGCGGGCTGATTGGCTGGATGATGCCGCGGGCTTGCAGGCGGATGCGCGGCGCGTGGAAGACATGGTCTCCGACGCTTTGCATGAAAGCCTGACCGCACGTTTTGTTGACCGCCGCGCGGCGCATCTGATCCGTGCGCTTGATGAAAGCGATGAGGAATTGCTCTCCGCCGTCACCCGGCGCGGGGAAGTGGTGGTGGAAGGCCATCCGGTCGGCCATGTGAAGGGCTTCCTGTTTGAACCCGATGGCGCGACGGTAAAGGAAGAAGAACGCCGCGTGGTGCTGCGCGCCGCGCGCCGTGCCTTGGGGGCGGAAATCCCGCGCCGCGTTTCCATGCTGGAATCCGCGAAGGATGAGGCTTTTGCGCTGACGCCGCAGCATGGCGTGACCTGGGCCTATTCCCACGCGCCCAATATGCCGGCAGGGCTTGGTGATATTGCGGAAGTGGCGAAGCTGAAGCCCGGTTCTGAACCCGGCAAGCCGCTGATTGAAGTTTTGCCCTCAGAATTTCTCGATGGCGCGCAGCGCGAACGCATTCGCGCGCGGTTGGCGACCTGGATTGAAGCGCTGGTGAAGCGCGATCTCGGCGCGATTTTTACCGCAGAAGAAAAGGCCAGCGAGGACAATACGCTGCGCGGCCCAGCCTTTCGGTTGCGGGAGGAATTGGGCCTCGCGATGGGGGCGACGGATGCGGATATCCGCCCCGATCTGCGCCAGAAGCTGAAGGGTATTGGCATCCGCGCCGGGCGCTATGCGCTTTACGTGCCGGAAGCGCTGAAGCCGCGCGCCATGACGCTGCGCGCACAGCTTTGGTCCCTGCTGCGTGGCATTGAAACGCCCAAACTGCCCTCGGGCGGATTGATCGCGGTGGCGCCGCCCGCCGATTGGCCGCGCGGCTTTGCGGAGACCATGGGCTGGCTGCCCGCCGGTCCCGTACTGCTGCGCCTTGATGTGGCGGAACGCATTGCCGGCGAATTGGGACACCTGACGCGCAAGGCGCCTGCCCTGTTGCCGGGGGATCTGGCCAGCCGCTTGGGGATCAAGGGCGAAAACCTGGGCCCGGTGCTGGATGCCATGGGTTTCCGCCTGATCCTGGCGGAAACTCTGGACGAGAAAAACTTCGGCCCGCCCGCGCCCGCGCGCATCGGCCAGCAGCGCGCACCGCGCTTCGAGCCCCGCCAGCACCAGGGCCCGCGCCGGGATGACCGGCGCCCTGATCGCCGCGGCCCCCGCCCGGATCAGCGCCGCCGTGAGGATAAGCCCGCCGAGGCTAATACCGCTGAGGGCGCTACGCCAGAACAGACGCCGCCCGAACAGCAGCGCCCGGAACGCCGGCCGGATCAACGCCCGGATCGCCGCCCCAAGCCCGAAGGCGGCGGGCAGCAGCAACAGCAGCAGCGCCAGCAATACGGCCATAAGGGCGGCAATGACCGCCCGCGCGGCCCGCGCCCCCCACGGGAAGATCGGGTGGCGCTGCCCCCCATGCCGCGCCCCGATAGCCCCTTTGCGGTGCTGGCCGCGTTGAAGCTCAAGAAGGATTGAGCAGGTCGCGGTGGCGGCAGAGGCGGAAGGGCGGGATTATCAGCGGCTGGATGCCTGGCTTTGGTGCGCGCGCCTCCGCAAGACCAGGGCAGAATGCGCGCGGATGGTGGAAAAGGGCGTGGTGCGGATCAATCGGCTGCCGACCGATAAGCCCCATGCCAAGCTGCGGCCAGGCGATGTGCTGACGCTCGCGTTAGGGCAGGGGGCTTCGGGGCAGATCATCCTTTGGCGCGTGCTGGCCTTGGCCGAAAGGCGCGGCCCGGCACCTGAGGCGCGGTTGCTGTATGAGGTCCTCACCTGAATCTTGACAGCTATGCGTCAAGCCACCTTGTCTAAAACGTCTGACGCGGTCATTTTGGGCGCGGTTTTGGACAGGCTCAGCACCAGGGAATCGCGCCAGTGACCTATGTCGTCACCGAAAATTGCATCAACTGCAAATACATGGATTGTGTGGAAGTCTGTCCGGTGGACTGCTTCTATGTTGGCGAAAACATGCTGGTGATCCACCCGGATGAATGCATTGATTGCGGCGTCTGCGAACCGGAATGCCCGGCCGAGGCGATCCTGCCCGATAGCGATGACAAGGCGACCCCCTGGGTAGAACTCAACCGCGATTACGCCCAGCAATGGCCCAATATCACCCGTAAGGGCGAAGCGCCCGCAGATGCGGATGATTGGAAAGACAAGCCAGGCAAGCAGGCGCTGCTCAGCCCCAATCCCGGCAAGCCCTGAGGCTTCCGGCACCATAACAGCGCGGGCTTAGATCGGGTTGCGTTCCCATGGGTTCACGCAACCCGCTCTCAATCTTTGTTTTTCGCGCATCTTCGCCTGTTCAGATGAATTCATCTGAACAGGCTCTTCTCTAGGCTGGTTTTCCGACACCGCCTGTCATGAATTCCCCGCGTGGTGGCAGGTTTCGGGGTGACCCGGGGCGGTTTTTGTGTTATTAATGAAATTCTTGTTCTCAGTATCTGGCTTTGCCCAGAATTTCCGCTGGGAACGGTGGTCTGCTTTCTCGACCGGGTCGCGGAGGCCCGGGTTTTGCTCAACCGGGCCGCGCAGGCCCGGATTATGCGTTGGGAGTCCTTTCTTTATGACACGCAAGCCAGTGTCCAAGACGTCTGCCAAAAGCAGCGCAAAGCCGGCCCGTGCCGCTGCCAAGAAGCCCGCAAGCAAGGCGCGCCCGGCCACCAAGTCAGCCGCCAAGGCCGCAAGCGCGAAAGCAAAGGCGGCACCGAAGCAAAACAAGAAGGTGGCGCCTAAGCCGGCCAAGAAAGCTGTTGCGAAATCTCTGACCAAGCCCACAACCAAACAAAGCGCCAAGCCTGCGGCCAAGCCGGCCCCCAAGCCAGTCCGGAAGGCCGCGTCCAAGGCGGCTGGTCAGAAGGTCGTCGCTCCAGCCAAGGCCAAGTCCATCGCAAAACCCATTGCCAAACCGATTACCAAATCGAATGCCAAACCCGCGCCGAAGGCCGCGCCCAAGCCCGCTGCAAAGCCGGCCCGCGCGGCGGCGCCATCACCTGCCCCGGTCAAAAAGCCCGCTAAACCCACCGCCAAGCCAGCCAATGCCGCCCCTGTCGCCAAGCCCGTGGTGACTGCGAAGGCCGAAAAGCCCGCCGCCAAGCCAGTGCCGGTGGTGAGCGTTGAGCGCGCCAGCCCCCCCGCAGTGCCCGTCACTGCCGAAAAGCCTGCGGCGAAGCCGAACCCGGCAGTGGCTGCGGATGCGCCGCCGGCCAAGTCCACCGCCCCGGCCAAGGCCAAGAAAACCGCCGACGCACCGGCAAAGCCAGCCAAAGCTGAGGCAGCTTCTACCCCAAAGCAGGCCAAGTCTGCGCCTGAGGCGCCCATTCCCGAAGCGGGGCTTGCCGAAGGCGTCAGCCCGGCACCTATTCAACCGCCCAAGCAGGCCATGGTTCAAGGGCCGGCCATTGCCATGGTGACGCCCCCTATTCCGGCGCCGGCCCCGCGCCCGGCGCCGCCGCCTTCCATTTCCCCGCTTTCTCCCCCACCGCCGACCATGCGCCCGAATGTCCAGATGGGGATGCGCCCCCCTGGCGGAGGGCCGCCCCGTCCTGGAATGCCCATGTCATCTTCCGCGCCAAAGACCCCGCCGGCTCCGAAACAGGAATTCAAGGCCGGGGATTATGTGGTCTATCCGACCCATGGCGTGGGCATGGTGCAGGGGATTCGTTCCCTAGAGGCCGCAGGTTTTCCGCTGCAGGTCATTGAAGTGACCTTTGAGGAGAACCGCATGAAGCTGAGCGTGCCGGTGAACAAGGCGTCATCTTCCGGCCTGCGCAAGCTTTGCACCACGGAAAGCTTCCAACCGGCCATGGATACGCTGAAGGGCCGCGCGCGCATCAAGCGCACGATGTGGTCCCGCCGCGCGCAGGAATATGAAGCGAAGATCAATTCTGGCGATCCGGTGCAGATTGCCGAGGTGGTGCGTGACCTGTTCCGCAATGCGGGTCAGCCCGACCAATCCTTCAGTGAACGCCAGATCTATGAATTGGCGCTGGATCGTCTGGCGGCGGAAGTCGCCGCGATTGACCGGTGTGACAAGGCGACGGCGATTGAGAAGCTGCTGGTGGTATTGCGTTCTGGCGCTGCCGGATCACGCGATTCAGGGCCAAAGGAAACCGTCGCCCCGGCCCCTGAGGCTCAATAACCAGCAGCGTCACCCATCGCCGGGGTGACGCTGCGGCTTTGCCGCTTACCTGAGCCGCCAGATTTC
The DNA here is from genome assembly GCA_945886995.1 of Asaia bogorensis. GTDB lineage: Bacteria > Pseudomonadota > Alphaproteobacteria > Acetobacterales > Acetobacteraceae > Neoroseomonas > Neoroseomonas bogorensis_A. The sequence continues at coordinate 11,848 of CAMCZJ010000026.1, read as the reverse complement.
CACCGGGCCGCGTTCTTCTGGAACTGAGGCGACCAATTCATATTGTTCTTCGAGCGCGGCTTCAATCAGAATGGCCGCACGGCGGCGCACCGCGGGCCACCAGCCGCGATCAATCACCAAAACGCGCGGATGGCTTTCCAGGATGCGGGTGATTTCGGCGTAAGAATCAATCCCCGTCACGCGATAAAAGGGCCCAGCCAGATGCGCCGGAAAGGCAAAGCGTGTGGGTAGCGCGGCATCGGCCAGCACATAGATCACGGGATGGTAATTCACCACCCAGATCGGGTCATTCGGGTCTATTTCCGCGCGCACGGCAGCTGCGGTGCGCCGCACGGGATCGGGCGCGCCAAGGCCAATGCCACGATCAAGGCGCGGCAAGGCAGCAACACGCCAAGCATCCAGCGCCACCGCGCCGATCAGCAATTGAAAGCCTATCACCACCATGCCCGGGCGCAGATAGCGCGCCAATTGCCGCGCACCGAGTGCCGCCAGCACCGAAAGCGGCAAAAGCCAGATCAGGAAATAATGCTGATAGAATTGGCCCGGCAGAACAACGGCAAATGTCGCCGCCACAAACCAGAGCATGCCGAATTGCCTGAGCCGCGATAGTGGCCCTTGGCGATTGCGCGGGCGGATCAGGGCAGGCAGCGTCAGCAAAAAGGCCCAGAGCAGCAGAAGGGTCGCAACCAGGGCGAAGCGGAAGGAATCCGCCGCACTCAATCTTGCGCCGGCATAGCGGAGCGGTGCCAGAAACGCGCCTTCCAGGAAATAATCAAACTCACCGCGCAGCGCAAAAGCCAAGCCGAAAAGCAGCGTGGGTGTGGCACAGAGCGCGGCATAAACAAGCGCCATCGCGCCAAGGCGGCGGAGGCTGATCAACCCAAAGCGCACCGCGGGCAGTACCAATATCAACCAGGCCAAAGCGCCTTCAAAAAACGTCACTGGTTTCAGGGTCAGCGCGAAGCCGATCAGGCCGCCCATCACCACCAAGTCGCGCCAGCGCGGCGCTTTGGCGCGTTCCAGCGCATCCACCGCGCCGCGCAGGCCAAGCGCCATGGCCCAGCCCACCAAGGGCGCGAAGAGAATTTCCGTATTGGTGGCAAGCCCGCCCAAAAGGCCGCTATGTGAGATGTAAAGCACGCCCGCCGCCAACCCAAGCGCGGGTGAGCCGCCAGCATAGCGCACTGCGCTGAACAAGGCGGAAGCCGTCGCCGCAACACAGACCGCGCCAAGGGCGCGCAGCACCCAAATGCCATCGCCGAAAAGTGCCATGGCCACAGCGAAAACCGCCGGCGCGCCCACCGGGTGCATGTCCCACACCGCCACCAGCGGCCAGCCCCCGCGCAGCCATTCCCGCGCCTGGAGCATGTATAGCCCCTCATCCGTATCAATCACGGCGGCGACGAAGGAAAAGCTCCGCAACAACAGCGCCAGCACAAGGAAGAATAACGGCACCAGCGCGGGGTGGCGCCAGCGCCGATCAATGAAGCCTGCCTGCAACATGCGCGGAACTACAGGGCTGGGTGCAAATCCTTCCAGGGTGCGGCACGTTCATATGCGGCAGCGGCGCGGTAGATGGCTGCCTCCCCAAAGCTTGGCCCCACCAATTGCAGGGAAAGCGGCAGGCCCTCAAGCTTTGAGATACCGCACATCATGGTCATGGCCGGATGGCCGGTGACATTGAAGGGCGTGCGCGCCTGGCGCGGATAGGTGAGCTCCACTGCCTCCGCGTCGTCAATCTTGCAGGCGACATCCATGGAAGATGCGGTCAGCAGCAGATCAACTTCACCAAATGCCGCTTCAACCGCGGCCACCAATTCGCGCCGGCGGCGCTGCGCCTGCACGTAATCCTCGGCGCGCATGAAAAGCCCGGGCAGCAGGCGGCGCAAAGTGATATTGGCGTAATCGCCCGGCCTTTCGCGCAGCCATTTGCCATGGATGGCAGCGGCTTCAGACATCAGAATGGCACGATTGACGCCGGCGAATTCGGTCAGTGACGGCAGGGTAATGGTCTTGATCTTCGCCCCTTCCTTCGCGAGCAGCTTCGCGGCGGCATCAAGGGCCGCAGCCATTTCGGTGGAAGCCGGCTGATCCTTCTCGTGAAAATGCCGCACATAACCGATGGTGAGGCCCTTGAGCCCCTTCTTCATCTGGCGCGCATAGTTTTCGGGCTTATGCGCCGCGCTCCCCGGATCAGCCACATCATGCCCGGCCATCATGCCTAGCAGCAGCGCGTTATCGGCGACTGTGCGCGTCATGGGTCCCACATGATCCAAAGTGAAGGCAAGCGGGAAGACGCCTCGGCGAGACACCAGGCCGTAAGTCGCCTTCATGCCGACTATGCCGCAATGGCTGGCGGGGTGGCGGACGGAGCCGCCAGTATCGGTGCCAAGGGCGGCGGGCAGGATATTGGCGCCCACAGCCGCGCCGGAACCGGAGGACGACCCGCCCGGATGATGCGCCGTATTCCAGGGGTTGCGCGCGGGCGGGAAGGGCAGATCAAAAGCCGGGCCGCCAATCGCGAATTCATGGGTCGCGAGCTTGGCCGGGAAAATCGCCCCCGCCGCGCGCAGCCGCGCCACCACGGCTGCATCGGCGGTTTTCTGGTTATCGAGCAAGATGCGCGAATGGCAGGTGGTGGGATGCCCCGCGATATCAATAATGTCCTTGAGCCCCACCGGCAGGCCATCCAGCGCCGAACGCGGACCGCTGCGGGCGATGCGCCGCCCGGCCTTCAAGGCCTGCGCGCGGGCTTCATCCCAAAGCGGGCGGACAATGGCATTGACCTTGCCACCCACATCCTCGGCCCGCATGTGCAGGGCATCGAGGTATTCAACGGGGGAGAAACGCCGCCGCGCAATGCCGGCAGAGGCTTCGGTCAGCGAAAGCTCATGCAAGGCCTTCATGCGCGCGACCCCTTGGCGGGGAGTGGCGCGGCATAGGCCGGCATGGGTTCGGCGGTTTCATTGGCAACGCGCGTGAAGGCGCCGGCCATGCGGCGGGATGCGGTAATGGCTTCCGCCACTTCCTTGGGGTGGGTCTTGAGCCCAGCGGTAATGCCCGCCGAGCGGGCCAGAATTTCTTCTTCGGTCATTGAAATGGTCGCCCCCATACTGCGCGGCGTAACCTGCCGGAAAAGCCGCGCCTCTGGAACCCTGGATGCGGCGCAAAAATGGGGTGAGGCACAAAGACCTCACCCCAGGGGGGCATCCATAGTGCGGGATGTTGCGCCGCCTTTAAGTCGCGGCGCGCGCGATGGGAGAGACAAAATCGCTTCAAGTCTGGCGATGAAGTTGAATGTAGCAGCGAAAGATTGCTTTTCGGTTTCTATGGTGGTGATTTCCCGCGCCCGCATTCTCCGCTAAACCCGGCCCATGCCCAGCGCCGCCCCCAACCTCCCCCTCACCGGCCTCAAGCTCGTGGAGCTTGGCCATTACATCGCTGCCCCTTTCGCCACCCGCCTGCTGGCTGATCTCGGCGCTGAGGTGATCAAGGTGGAACCCCCGGGCGGGGACCCGGTGCGCGGTTGGGGCAGCAATATCAATGGCAATGCGGTCTGGTTCAGCGTGCATGGGCGCAATAAGCTCAGCGTCACGCTTGATCTGAAAAAGCCCGAAGATCGCGCGAAGCTGATCGCGCTGCTCCGCCGCGCCGATGGGCTGATTGAGAATTTCCGTGCGGGCTATCTGGAACGTATCGGCCTGGGGCCGGAAGTGCTGCACCGGGAAAACCCGCGCCTCGTGATCGGGCGGATTTCGGGCTATGGGCAGGATGGCCCCTATAAGGACAAGCCCGCTTTTGGCGCGATTGGCGAAGCCATGGGCGGCCTTAGGCACCTCACGGGCCATCCCGGCGAACAGGGGCTGCCGCCGCCGCGTTGCGGGGTTTCCATCAGCGATGATCTGGCCGGGATTTACTGCGCGCTCGCCGTGGTTTCCGCCTGCTGGGCGGTGAAGGGCGACCCCAATGCCAAGGGCCGCGTGGTGGATGTGGATTTGGTCAGCAGCGTGTTTTCATTGATGGAAGGCATGCTGCCGGAATATGGGCTGTTTGGCTGGGTGCGTCAGCCGCAAGGCGCGGCCATCAAAACCGCAGCACCCACCAACACCTATCCCTGTGCCGATGGCAAATGGCTTTGCGTTGCCGGCAATTCCGATTTGATCTTCCGCCGCCTGATGGCCGCTATCGGCCAGCCCGAATTGGCGGATGCGCCACGCTTCGCCACCAATGGGCTCCGTTGTGAGAATGTGGCGGAGCTTGACGCCGCCATCGCCGAATGGACCCGCACCAAACCGGCCGCCGAGGCTGAGGCCATTCTGGAAGCGGCCGAGGTCCCGTGTTCTCGGCTTTACGACATGGCCGATTGCGCCAATGACCCGCATTTCAGGGAACGCGGCTGGGTGATGGAAGTGGCGGACCCTCTGTTGGGCCAGGTGCTGCACCCGGCTGCGCCCTTCCGCTTTGATGGCGTGGCGCCGCAGGATGTGGTGCGCTGGCCAGGCCCTGCGGCGGGGGCGCATAATGACCATGTGTTCAAGGAACTTCTGGCCGAAGCGAAGGAGAAGCAGGCATGACCGGCAAGGTGACCATTAGCGAAGTCGCCCCGCGTGACGGGATTCAATCCATCACCGGCGATTTCGTGCCGACCGAGGTGAAAATCGCCCTGATCCAGGCGCTGTATGATGCGGGGCTTCGGCGGATGGAAATCGGGTCCTTCGTGTCGCCCAAGGCCATTCCACAAATGGCGGATACGGCGGCGGTGCTGGCCTTCACGAGAACGCTGCCGGGGCTAGAAAGCACCGTGCTGGTCCCCAATCGGCGCGGCTTTGATGCCGCCTTGGCGGGGGGCGCGGAACGGCTTGGCTTTTTCATGTCGGCCACCGCAGGGCACAACAAGGCCAATCTGAACCGCACGCGGGAAGAAAGCTTCGCCGAATTGGCATCCTTGGTGCGCGATACGCCGAAGGGCACGCTGATCCGCTTCAACCTTTCCTGCGTATTCCACTGCCCCTTTGATGGTGTGGTGGAAGATGCGGAGGCGCTGGATTGGGTGGAACGCATCGTGGCGCTGAACCCGGATATGGAAATCGCTTTGGCGGACACCACCGGCAACGCCAGCCCCGATCAGGTGCGGCGCGTTTTTGAAAAGGCTCATGCCGCTTGGGGCCAGCGCTTCGCCTTTCATGGTCATGACACCTACGGCATGGGGGTCGCCAATGTGGCGGCGGCCTATGCTGCCGGCTGCCGGGTGATTGATAGCGCCGCGGGCGGCATTGGCGGCTGCCCCTTCGCGCCTGGCGCCACGGGCAATGTGGCGACGGAAGATGTGGTTTGGATGTTCCGCCGCATGGGGGTGGACACCGGCGTGTCTTGGAACAGCCTTTTGGCGGCGGCGGATATGGCCGCTTCCATCAAGGGCGCCATTCCCGGCGGGCGGATGCGCGGCGTGCGCGCGGCGCGGCTTGCCGCCTGACGCCTTGCTGCTGGTCGCGCCCAACCATGGCGCGGCCGGAATTCTTCCATTTTTCGGACGCTTTTTGGGGCGATAGAGACCCTGCCCCGGCCCGTACCGGGACTTAAGGAGAAGGCTGATGTCCGAAGCCGAAATCGCCCAAAAGACAGCGGAACTTGACCGGCTGTTGAATGACCCGGAGGTCCGGATGGACCCGCATAGGGTTTGGGCGCTGGCGCAGGAACTGAAGGGACCGCAGGGGGGCCAGCCGCCAGCGCGGCGAAGGGCTCAATAACACTAAAGCTATTGACGCGGCGCCCAGGCGGCAAAGAGCCAGCCGCGCACGCGTAAGCACTAGAGAAATCAGAAGAAAGGCCGCAAGGCCGCCTAGGCCGAGAGCTTCAAGCCTTCCTTCGCGAAGTTGTTCTGCGCCGCAAGAGCAAAGGACATTGACATAGGCCGCTGTTCAGTAGGTTTGGACGGCAAAAAATAGACTGCCGCGTTGCTTATAGGGCTAAGGAACATCGGCAGATCCGCCCCGTAATTGATCGAGGCGCGATAGGCCCGCAGCTCTCTTTCGCTAGGCAGGCTGTTGGAGATTCTGCCCGAGGCATCGCGGAACTCAATAACCACCATACCCAAATCCCGATCCATGCGCAGGCGCGGGTTGGGGGGGCCGACCTCCGGCGAGGGGGCGGGGGGTGCAGCGCCAGCCACACGATCCGGGCCCGCGGCCCGGACGGGCTGACGTGGGGGCTCCTGGGGGGCAACTTGGCGAGTGACAAGGTCAATAGACATGGTTTTTTCACCCTCTTCTGCGGTGATAGTGATAATATATTGATAAAATGTCAAGAAAATTAACTCTCGGACTTGAGAAATCGAATATCCTGTCGCGTGATCACCCGATGCCTTCCATTCGGCGGCAGGGCAGGGGGTGCCTGACAACAGAAGGCCAAAATCCGGAGCGGCAATGAAACTGGACTATCGCCCTGATGGACGGGTAATCCCGGTCCTTGAAGTCGGTGACCTGGTGCGCCTGGTTAGGGATGAGCTAGGTCCGGAACCCACAGCGTCCCGAGGTGAATGGGGCCGCATCGTAAGTCTCAAGCCTGGCGGCAGGCTGGATATCCAGCTGGCGGGTTTTTGCCGCCCCCGCGGCGTGGCCATGGCCTTGGCGCGCGGTATCATGATGATCAATGTTGTCCCCTGCGATGCCAAGGGACTGCCCGTGCGCCTGCCGAGCTGGAGCGAAACCAACGCGGCCTCGCCCAACCGCAGTAGGAACGGCTTGTAACGCGCCTTTCCCGCCTTAGTTTTGGCGGCAGCGATCCCTGAAGCCGGAATCGTCCGAACGGTCAGTCCCTCACCACGGCAAATCCGTAGCGCGATCCGCCGTAACCGACCACGCTATGGCGCCGAATCGGGGGATGGGTTATCAAGATCGCCCATGACCCGGTTCGTATTCATCACCGGCGGCGTGGTCTCCTCACTCGGTAAGGGTATCGCTTCCGCTTCGCTCGGCGCGCTGTTGCAGGCGCGCGGTTATAAGGTTCGGCTGCGCAAGCTTGACCCCTACCTCAACGTGGACCCGGGGACCATGAGCCCCTATCAGCATGGTGAAGTCTTCGTCACGGATGATGGTGCGGAAACCGACCTTGATCTTGGCCATTATGAACGCTTCACCGGCGTGCATGCGCGCAAGGCGGATAACTGGACCACGGGGCGGATCTATTCGGATGTGATCGCAGCCGAACGGCGCGGCGATTATTTGGGCGGGACGGTGCAAGTGATCCCGCATATCACCGATAAGATCAAGGAAGTGGTCCAGACCGAAACCGATGGTTATGATTTCGTGCTGGTTGAAGTGGGTGGCACGGTCGGCGATATTGAAAGCCTGCCCTTCCTGGAAGCCATCCGGCAAATGGGCAATGAACTTGGCCCGCAGCGCAGCATTTTCATGCATTTGACGCTGGTGCCCTATATCCCCTCAGCCGGTGAATTGAAGACCAAGCCCACACAGCATAGCGTGAAGGAGCTGCTTGGCCTTGGCATTCAACCGCAGATTTTGCTCTGCCGTTGTGATCGGCCGATCCCGGAAAATGAACGGCGCAAGATTGCGCTATTCTGCAATGTGCGCCCAGAAAGTGTGATCCCCGCGCTTGATGCCAGCACGATTTACGAAGTGCCCTTGGCCTATCACGCCGAAGGGTTGGATGTGGAAGTGCTGCGCCATTTTGGCCTTTCCGCCTTTGGCGAGCCCGATATGTCCCGCTGGGAAAGCATTGTGAACGCGATCAAGGCGCCAGAAGGCGAGGTGACGATTGCGATTGTCGGCAAATATACCAATCTGCTGGATGCCTATAAGTCGCTTTCGGAAGCCTTGGTGCATGGCGGCATTGCGCATCATGTGCGCGTGAAGCTCGATTGGGTGGATAGCCAGATATTCGAGAGTGACGCGGAAGCACTCGCGCGGCTTGAACATGTGCATGGCATTCTGGTGCCTGGCGGCTTTGGCGAACGCGGCACGGAAGGCAAGATTGAAGCCGTGCGCTTTGCGCGTGAACGCAAGCTGCCGTTTTTTGGCATTTGCTTCGGTATGCAGATGGCGGTGATTGAAGCAGCGCGGAACCTTGTTGGATTGAAGGGTGCATCTTCCAGCGAATTTGGCCCTTGCGCGGAACCGGTGGTTGGCCTGCTGACCGAATGGCAGCGCGGCAATCAAGTGGAACGCCGTGATGCGAGTGCCGATTTGGGGGGCACCATGCGGCTTGGTGTTTATCAGGCGCATCTCGCGGAAGGATCGCTGGTGCGTTGTGTTTATGGCGATCAGCCGGAAATCCAGGAACGCCACCGCCATCGCTTTGAGGTGAATATCGCCTATCGTGAACGGCTTGAAGCGGCAGGTTTGCGCTTTTCCGGATTATCGCCCGATGGTGTGCTGCCCGAGATTGTTGAATATCCCGACCATCCCTGGTTCATTGGCGTGCAATACCACCCGGAATTGAAATCCAAACCCTTTGACCCGCACCCGCTTTTTGCGGGCTTCATTGGTGCGGCAGTGCGTCAGGCGCGGTTGGTATGATGCGCCATGTGAAGGCGGGCAATGTGACCTTCGGCAATGATTTGCCGCTGGTCTTCATTTCTGGTCCCTGCCAGATTGAAAGCCGCGCCCATGCGCTGGAAACCGCAGCCGCACTCAAGGAAATTGCGGCATCCGCTGGCGTGCCGCTGATTTATAAATCATCCTTCGATAAGGCCAATCGCACCAGCGTTTCCGCCGCGCGCGGTATTGGTATGGCGGAAGGCCTGGCCATTCTGGCCGAGGTGCGGGAAGTGACCGGGCTGCCGGTGCTGACCGATGTGCATGCGCCGGAACAATGCGCGCCCACCGCCGAGGCTGTGGATGTGCTGCAAATCCCTGCCTTTTTGTGCCGGCAGACGGATTTGTTGCTGGCCGCGGGTGCAACGGGCCTCGCCATCAATGTGAAGAAGGGGCAGTTCCTGGCACCCTGGGACATGAAGAATGTTGCGGCGAAAATCGCGAGCACGGGCAATCACAATGTTCTGCTCTGCGAACGCGGCGCTTCCTTTGGCTATAACACGTTGGTTTCCGACATGCGGGCTTTGCCGATCATGGCGGAGACTGGCTACCCGGTGGTGTTTGACGCGACGCATTCCGTGCAGCAGCCAGGCGGGCAGGGGACATCAAGCGGCGGGCAGCGCGAATTCGCGCCCGTGCTGGCGCGCGCCGCTGTTGCGGTGGGGGTTGCGGCGGTTTTCATCGAGACCCATGCGGACCCGGATCACGCGCCTTCCGATGGGCCGAATATGATTCCGCTGCGTGAGATGCCGGCGCTGATCGCGCGGCTGAAGGCGTTTGATCGGCTGGCGAAGGGTGAGTGACTCATACTTCATTTCAAACGAATGAATTTTGGATGCGTTTCGCAGTAACCAGAATCAAACCCCACCCGCCCGGCGCGCCGGTTCGCGGTTCAAGCCCCGTGCTGCCAGTGCCGCGAGATACTCCGCCCAGCGGCTTTCCTGTTCTTCCCCAAGGCGGCGGAGATATTCCCAAGTATAAATCCCCGTATCATGCAAATCATCGAAGCTGATCCGCAGCGCATAGTGGCCAACCTGTTCCAGCCCGATAATGCCGACATGGCGCCGCCCCGCCACAATCACCTTCTGCCCAGGCCCATGGCCCTGTACTTCCGCACTTGGGCTTTCCACGCGCAGATATTCGGCGGGCAGCGCAAAGCGTGCGCCATCGGCGAAGGCAATCTCCAGGATTTTTTCCGCCTTGCGCAGGCGTATTTCAGTGGGTGCGCTCATGCGTCCAATTTGCGTGCCTCATCCGGCAGCATGATCGGAATGCCATCACGCACCGGATAAGCCAGGCCCGCGGCGTCGCTGATCAATTCGCCCTTGTCGCGATCATAGCGGAGCGGTTTTTTCGTTACGGGGCAGACCAGGATTTCAAGCAGCTTGGGATCAAGCGCGCCGCCCTTTGGTTGCGGTTCCGTCATGCAGCAATTCCCTTCATCAACTCAGGCTGCCGGGGTTCGGCATATTGGCCGCTGCCCCCATGCGCAGTAGCGCCACAAGCATCTCAGCGCGTTGTGACCCCTCGGCCGCTTCCAGCAGCGCCTGCTTTTCTGGCGGATCAAAGGGGCAAACCATGGCGAGCATCGTCACCAGCAGCGCATCAGGCGTTTGTTCCACCGCATCCCAATTCGCCTCAATCCCGCGCGCCTGGAAATAGGGGCGCAGCGCGCCGAGCAATGCCGGGCGATCAAGCGGCGGCGGATCGGCTTCCAGCAAATCAGTGACGAAATCCCCATAATCGGCGCGCACGCGGCGATAGCCGCCCTGCCCCAGGGGTAATTCCTCTGTAATGCGAAACCGCGTCACGCCAATCAGCGTGATCAGTAGCCGCCCATCATCGGTTTCGCTGAAAGAAGAAAGACGCCCGAGGCAGCCGATGCGGTAAAGCCCCGGCCCTTCCGTGCCCGCCTTGCCGCGCGCATCCGGCTGGACCATGCCGAAAAGCCGCCCCTGGCCCAACGCGTCCAGCGTCATCGCCAGGTAGCGTGGCTCAAAGATATTCAGCGGCAGGCGCCCGCGCGGCAGAAGCAGCGCCCCGGTCAGGGGGAAGACTGCGATTTCGGCGGGCAAATCCGCAAGTCGCGGATGAAAAGCTTGCATGATGCGTGGTGCCGCCGGCCTTAACGGAACAGCACAGACGAAAGCTTGCGCCGCCCGGCGATACTCGCCGCGTCACCAAAGCCCCAGGCTTCGAAGAATTTCAGCAATTGCTTGCGTGCGGCTTCCTCATTCCAGGCGCGATCGCGCCGGATCGCCTCAATCAATGCATCCACCGCGCCGGCGCGGTCTTCCATGGCGTTCAGCGCCACCGCCAGGTCAATGCGCGCGGCATGGTCATTGGCATCAGCCGCCAGGCGCATTTCAAATTCGGCAAGCTTCGCCTGCGCTTCGCGCCCTTCGGCGGCCAATTCAAGCGCGCTGCGGATGGAAGCGATTTCGGCATGGGCGCGCAGCTTTTCCGGCACGCTTTCAATGACCTGTAGCGCCTGTTCTTCCTCACCCAGCGTCATCAGGCAGCGCGCCACGCCGGCCAGGGCTTCGGCATTTTCCGGTTCCTGCTGCGCCAGCGCGCCGAATAGCTGAAGCGCCCCCGTGGCATCACCTTCTTCCAAGGCGGCCTTGGCTTCACCCAGCAGATCAGCGGTCGGCATTTGCCCGCCAGCCTGCTTGAGCAAGCCTTCAATGAAGCGCTTCACTTCCGATTCCGGCAGCGCGCCCTGGAACAGGTCCAGGATCTGCCCCTTCCAGAAAGCGACCACCGTGGGCACGGATTGCAGCGGCAGGCCCATTTGCACAAGCTGCTGCACAAGGCCGCGATTCTTATCAATATCAATTTTCACCAGCCGCACGCGGCCATCGGCGGCAGTCACCACCTTTTCAAGCGCGGGGGTCAATTGCTTGCAGGGGCCGCACCAGGTGGCCCAGAAATCCACCAGCACCGGCACATCATTGGATGCCTGCACCACATCCTGCATGAAGGTGGTTTGGTCACCATCCTTAATGGCGCTGGCAGCGGCGCCCTGCGGCGGGCGATTGGGGTCGAGGATCACTTCCATAACGGCACTTCCTGGATTTGTTGGCGCATAGATGCGCCCTATTGCGGCAGAAGCAAGCCACCCCCGCCAGGATCAGGCGCCATCAAGCTTGTCTTATGACTTTTCCCGCTGATTGGGCTGTAAAGGAACCGCCGAGAGGAGGTTCTGGCCTCCCCTCAGCGGCGAGGGACGGATCGTGGATCTGCTGGCCGTTTGACGGGCCGAGCTAGAGTTTGATCGCCCTCGTCTTTTCCCT
>CAMCZJ010000025.1 GCA_945886995.1 Asaia bogorensis | reverse complement strand
CGGCCCGGACCAATTGCTTCAGCCTCCACCACTTTGCGGGAGGCAAGGTTCATCACATTCAGCCGCGCACCCCGCGTGGCGGCTTCCAGGGCGCGGCCCTGCGCGGTCAGGGAAAGGCCAGGGCCTTCCACCAACATGATGACAGACTCATTCTTGGCGATGATGGCGGGTGCCACCAGATCCGCGCTCATGAAGGGCAATTCGGTGGTGATGGGGCGGCGCAGCTGCATACCCACCACATCTTCCAGGCGCTGCGCCGCGCCCGGGCGCACCCGTTCGGCGCGCATTTGTACCAGCCGCGCATCGTCTGCCTTGACCACTTCGCCCACATTAAGGCGGCGCGTTGCCACAATGGCTGGAACGGTGGCGATAGCGCGACCCGCGACACGCATCCGGACACTCGGCATACCATCTGCCATGACGATCAGCGTCGCCGCGAAGCGGTTTGAAGCGGCTTCAAAATGCCCACCTTCAGCCGAGAGTCGCGGAATGGCATTCAAGGGCAGGATGGGGGGCGAAAAGGCGAGCAATTCCAGTTCGGAATCCGCCGGCAACCCAAGCCCCAGCAGTTCTTCGCGCATCACTTCAATCGCCGCCTCACGCGAAAGCGCGCGGCCTGGACGTTCAATGATGCTGCGTTCGGCGCCAGAGGTCGGGCGCCATTCAACATTGAAGCGGCGCGCAAGGGCTGAAAGCTGGCCAGCTTCAATCACAAAGCGCTGCCCGGGGGCCGGTGCCGCGCCGATTACGACATCGCCGCGTGGCGTGCCTTCGAAAAGGTCGGCAACGCGGATCACCTGATCTTCGACCAGGCTGTGGGGCCGCAATACCGCCACCTGCGCGCGGGCCGCACCGGGCATAGCCAGCAAGCCGGCAGGCAGCAGAAGGAAAAGCCGGCGATCCATCAGCGTAGCCTTGCCAGGGTCGAGAGCATTTCATCACTCGCGGTAATGATCTTCGAATTCATCTCATAAGCGCGCTGCGCGGTAATCAGGGAAGTGATTTCCTGAACGACATTGACGTTGGAGGTTTCGATAAAACCCTGCAACAACTGCCCATAGCCGATGGAGCCTGCGGGGCCCTGTTGGGCATCCCCGGAAGAAGGTGTGACGAGGAACATGTTCTCACCGATTGAATCAAGCCCGCCTTCATTGGCGAAAATGGCAAGCTGGATTTGGCCTACGTTCTGGGGGGCTGGCTGGCCGTCAATCTTGACCAAGACTTCGCCCACAGAATTGATGGTGACATCGCGCGCACCAGTCGGGATGTTGATGCCCGGCTGTACAGTATAGCCTTCGGCGGTGACGATGGTGCCGTCTGGTGAAAGCCCAAAGGTACCATCGCGGCTATAGGCGGTTTCCCCCGAAGGCAGCAGTATCTGGAAAAAGCCATTGCCGCGGATCGCAACGTCAAAGCGATTTTCTGTCTGTTGCAGATTCCCTTGTTCACTGATGCGGTAGATCGCGGCAGTGCGCACACCAAGGCCAAGCTGCGCGCCTGATGGCAACAGCGTACCTGTTTCGGATGTTTGCGTCCCGGTGCGGCGCAGGTTCTGGTAAATCAGATCCTGGAATTCCGCCCGGCGGCGCTTATAGCCAGTGGTGGAGAGATTGGCGATATTGTTCGAAATGACTTCCACATTGGTCTGCTGGGCCATCATACCGGTGGCTGCGATGTGCAATGAACGCATGGTGGTGACTTCCTGTCTTTATCTTATGACCGGCGGCGCATGATGCGCTCCACCGCATTGGTGATCCTTTCGCCTTCACGATCGGCGAATTGGGTGGCGAATTGGAATTCGCGCATTTCCGCCGTCAGGCGGGTCAGTTCCAGGACGGGTTTGATATTGCTGGTTTCCAGCATCCCCTGCATCACGTTGGGCCGGTCCTCACGGATGACTTCTTCTTCCTTGGGGTCGAATAGCCTATCGCCTTCGGCAATAAGGTTTTGCGGGTTTCCAAAGCGCACGACCTTGAGCTGGGCGATCGCGCCATTCTCGCTCCGAATGAAGCCATCGCCGCTTACGGTGATCTGCGTGTCCTGGGCCGAGAAGGTAATGGGCCGGTCCAACACATCCAGCACCGCATTGCCTTCCTGATCCACCATCCTGCCATTGGCGCCGATGGAAAAGCGGCCGCCGCGCGTGTAGCGCTCCCCCCGGGCGGTCTCGACCGAGAAAAAACCTTCCCCACTCAGGGCCAGATCTAGCGGGTTACCCGTGGTCTGGAGGGTGCCCGGCGTCATGTCCCGCCAGGTGGCGCGATCATTGGGAAGGGACATGGCCCTATCCCCCCGAAGGCTGCCGATACCGCGCGTGCTTGCCATAACGTCGTTAAAGACAGGCCGCAGGGCCTTAAAGCCCGGCGTATCGGCATTGGCCATGTTATGCGCCAACACCTGGGTGGAGCGGTCCTGGAGCGTCAAGCGCGACAGCAGAATGTAACCAGGCGAATCCATCGGGGCTCCTTTCGGGGTTCGTGGGGACGAACCCCCTGCGACGTGGAACAAAAATGCCAAACCACAGAAATCGAAACGTGAAATCATTGGTGCAACTGGCGTGCCATCCTTTATAGTGGTCCGATAAGGCAGAACTTGCCGGCCAGAACCTTTTTGGCCCGGCAAGCAATGCCGCAAGGCTTCTTTAATCGGAGCCTGCTAGTCTGAACGGCGAAGGAGAGTTGAATGTCAGGGCAAATTGAGGCCAGTCAGGAAGCGACGGAGGAGAAAAAGGGCAGGGGGCGCAAGAAGCTCCTGCTCTTGGCCGTGCCTGCGCTGCTGGCCGCAATCGGTGCGGGGCTTTGGTTTGGTGGCATCCTGCCGCCTCTGCTTGGCATGGGGGAACCCCCACCTGTTGCTTCGGGGGAACCGCAGGCATCCGGCCCGCGGGCGATTGTCTTCATGGATATGCCGGAAATCATTACCAACCTGAATGCGCCGGGGCGGCGGGCAGTCTACGTTAAGCTGCGGAGCAAGCTTGAATTGTCGCGCGCCGATGATGGCGCCCGCGTACAGGCTTCCATGCCCCGCCTGGTTGATATGTTTCAGACCTATCTGCGGGAAGTGCGGCCCGAGGAACTACGTGGCTCGGCCGGCACCCAGCGCTTGCGGGAAGAACTGGTCGCCCGCGCCAATATCGCCATCGCCCAGGCCGGCCGCCCGGATTCCCAACAGATCCGTGTGAATGACGTGCTGTTCGTGGAGATTTTGGTCCAATGAGCGGCACGGGTGACGAGGAAAGCCTCGCTGCGGCTTGGGGTGCGGCGCTTGATGAGGAATCTTCCACTGAGGGCGGCGCGGCGCCCACCGTGGCTGCCGATGCGGCGCGGGTGCTCAATCAGGCGGAAATTGACAGCCTGCTGGGCTTTGGCGCCGGCCCTGCGCGAGAGGCTGAGGAAAGCGGTATCCAGCGGATCATATCCTCTGGCCTTATCTCCTATGAACGCCTGCCGATGCTGGAGATCGTTTTCGATCGCCTGGTCCGGCTGATGTCCACCACCTTGCGTAACTTCACCTCCGATAACGTGGATGTCTCAATTGACGGGATCGTTTCACTGCGCTTCGGGGATTACCTGAATTCGGTGCCGCTGCCCGCCATGCTTGGCGTCACCCGCGCCGAGGAATGGGACAATTATGGGCTGGCGGTGGTGGATTCCGCACTGATCTATTCGGTGGTGGATGTGCTACTGGGCGGGCGGCGTGGCACGGCGGCCATGCGTATCGAAGGCCGCCCCTACACGACGATCGAAAGAACCCTGGTCGAGCGCCTGGTGGGCGTTGTTCTGGATGACCTGACGGCGGCCTTTGAGCCACTCTGCCCCGTGAATTTCCGGTTCGAGCGGCTTGAGGTCAATCCGCGCTTCGCCGTGATCAGCCGGCCTTCCAATGCCTGCGTGCTGGTGCGTTTGCGCGTGGATATGGAAGATCGCGGTGGGAAGTTGGAAATCCTGCTGCCCTACGCCACGCTGGAGCCGGTGCGCGAATTGCTGCTGCAGCAATTCATGGGCGAGAAATTCGGCCGCGACAGCATCTGGGAAACCCATTTGGCTGAGGAGCTGCGCCATACCGATATTGGCCTGGATGTGGTGCTGGATGAACAGGTCATGCCGCTGTCTACGGTGCTTAACCTCAAGGTTGGGGACCGGATCACATTGGGCGTCCCGCCAGGGTCGCCCGTCAGCCTGCGCTGCGGTGATGTTGCCTTGTTTGAGGGCGAGATGGGGCGCAAGGGTCAGCGTCTTGCGGTGCGGATTGACCGCGAGATAGACCGACGGAAGGGGGCTGCGTGATGATGTCCTTTTCCTGGCTTGAATGGGGCTTGCAGCTGCTTTTGTTGGTCCTTCTGGGTGTCGCAATCCCCTTTGCGGTGCGCCTGGAAAGGGCGCTGCGCGAAATCCGGAAGGATCGCGGCGCCATGGAAATCAGCGCCCAGGGCCTGTCAGAGGCAGCGGGGGCGGCTGAATCAGCCATTTTGCGCCTTCGGGCCACGGCGGAATTGGCCGGGCGCCAAGTCAATGACCGGATCGCCGCGGCTGAACCGCTGCGGGATGATTTGCGTTACCTGATCGAACGCGCTGAAAGTCTTGCGGATCGGCTGGAAGGCGTGGTTCGCGCGGGCCGACCTGCTGCCGGAGGCAATGAACCTATCGCGCCTGTTGCCCCAACCCGGCCGGCGCCACCCTCGATTGATGAAGCCGGCACGCTGCGTAGCCAAGCGGAACGCGATTTGCTTCGCGCGCTTTCGGCTGGAGCCGGAAAGGGGGGCCGCTGATGTTCAGATTGCGTCTTTTGCCTGTGGCCATTGTGACCATGGGCGGCTTACTCCTTATAAAGTCGGAAAACATTGTTCGCCCGCTGATGCGGGGGGAACCTGCGGCGGCCCCAGTAATGGCCCCGGCGCGGGCGGCAGAAGTTGCCCCCCCCTTGGCCGTACCGCCACCAAGTCCCGAGCGCCCGGCGGGTGGTTTTGAGCGCCTTGGCGGACGGCAGGACGGCGGGTTGGCCGATAACCCGAACCCCATCTCTCAAGCGGAGCGCGGGCTGCTTGAACAGCTTCGCTCCCGTCGCCTGGAGTTGGAGACGCGTGAGCAATCCATCGCCTCTCGCGAAGTGGTGCTTGCAGCGGCGGAGCGCCGCTTGGCGCAGCGCATTGAGGAGCTGACGCAATTGCAGCAGCGCCTGGAAGTGATGGAGCGCACCCGCGGCGAGCGTGAGGAAGCCGGCTGGCGGGGTCTTGTGAAGACTTACGAAACCATGCGCCCGCGCGAGGCCGCGGCGATTTTTGAGGAATTGGAATTACCTGTCGTGATCCAGATTTTGGATCGGATGGGTGAACGGAGAATGGCACCGGTGATCGGTGCCATGAGGCCGGAGAAGGCCCGGATTCTCACCGCTGAATTGGCGAGACATCGGGCCAACCGGCCGGGCAGCGAATAGGCCGAAAAAGCGGTCGGTAAACGGTGGAGAACCATGGATAAGAACATCAATGTCCTGATTGTGGACGATTACCGGACGATGCTGCGCATCATCCGCAACCTTCTGAAGCAGCTTGACTTCAACAATGTTGATGAAGCTGTGGACGGACAGGAAGCCTTGGCCAAGCTGCGTGCGGGCAATTTTGGGCTCGTGATCAGCGATTGGAACATGGCGCCCATGACAGGGCTTGACCTGCTGAAGGAAGTGCGGGCCGATCAGCGGCTGCAGAACATGCCCTTCATCATGATCACCGCCGAAAGCAAGACCGAAAACGTCGTGGCCGCAAAGCAGGCCGGCGTTTCCAATTACATTGTGAAACCCTTCAACGCCGAAACGCTGCGCGAGAAGATCGAAAAGGTGCTGGTCCATGCCTGACGGAACCCCCCAGGGGCAAGAAGGCGACCGGATCGAGGCGACGGTGCGTGCCGTGCTTTCGACCATGGCGGGTGACCTGACCGCCAAGGAATCAGCCCTGCTAGCTGAACTTGAGGGGCTTGGCCGGACGATTGCCCGCGCCAAGGCAGAAATCGCCGCCCTTAAGGTCGAAGATATCCGGGATGCGCATATCCCGTCCGCCACGGATGAGTTGGATGCGATTGTGGATCACACGGCGCATGCGACCAATGAAATCCTGGATAGCTGCGAAACGCTGGAAAACCTCCAGTCTGAGCTTTCGGGCGATGCTGCGGATAAGTTGCAAGGCGCTGTAACTCGGATATACGAAGCCTGTTCCTTTCAGGACATCACAGGGCAGCGAATCGGCAAGGTTGTGACAGCGCTTAAAGCCATCGAGGGCAGGATCTCCGCGATTGTTTCCGCGGCTAGTGGCATGGCCGGGCAAAGCCCTGCGCCGGTGGCCAAGGATGCGGGCCCGCCCACGAATGACGGGCGCACCGAAGGTCAAAAGCTGGCCAATGGCCCGCAGCTTCCGGGCGCCGGTGTGTCCCAAAGCGAGATTGACCGACTACTCGCGAGCTTCGATTGATGCGTCCTGCGGGTGTTCTGCTGCTGTTCTGGATGGCTTTTGGCATTCCGGCTTACGCGCAGCAGACACCCGCGGTCAGCCTTCGGGTTGGTACTCATCCCACCTATGGCAGGGTGGTGATGGATTGGCCCGATGCTGTTACCTATAGCGCGGAAGAAAGCGGCAATCGGCTCATTCTGCGCTTTGATACGCCGGCCCGGTTTGATCTTTCGGCGGCGCTTCGCCTGCCGAAAAATGTTGAATCGCTCTCCGCCGTAGACGGCGGCATTGCGCTGCAAGCCCCGGCAGGCACACGTTTTCGGCACTATCGGCTTGGCAATCGTATTGTGGTTGATGTGCTGGATGGGGATGAAGCGACCCCCACAGCCCAAACGACCCCCACGGCCCAGAACAGCACGGGGTCCGCCCCGGCGGCCACAGCCCCAACCCGGCCAAATGCCAATCCGCCTACACCGGCTGCGGCTCCGTCCCCCGCGGCCCCGTCGCCTCCGGCTGCTGCCAGGCCGGCTGCGCCTACTGCGGCAACACCAACCCAAGCAACGCCGCCGCGTCCCACCGCCCCGCCACCGCCGGCGGCCCCGGCATCCAGGCCACCCACTACGGCGCCGCCAAGCCGTGATGCGGCACCTACCCCGAACCAGGCTGCAGCACCTGCATCCGCCCCGGTTAACCCCGCGGCGGATGTTTCGCGTCCCGGCGTGGCGGCTGGCGCACCTTCTGCGGCCTCGCAAAGCACTTCGCCTGTGCCGCAAGCTGCCGCATCATCCCGCCCGGCGCCGGCTTCGGCCACTCAGATCCCTGCGGCTGCGGCGCTGCCCACCGGGCCGATTACCGGACTGCCCCCAGTACCGCTGCCACCTCAGCCCATGATTGGCGATGCGCCTACCCGGCCGCTGATCGTTGTGCCCCCCCAACGCAGCACGCCCATTGGCTTATTGGCTGATGGCAGGGCGATCTCACTTGATTTGGGGCCGGATGCCGGCGCCGCGGTGTTTCGCCAGGGCGATTGGGTGATGGCGGTGTTCGACCGTTCCGAAGTGCTTGACCTTTCCGCGCTGCGGCGAAGCGACGTCTTCGCAAGTATGGAGGCGCGCCAGACTGGTGATGCGACCGTCCTTCAAATGCGTCTTGCGCAACCCGGAACCTTGCGCCCAAGGCGCGAGGGTAACGCCTGGGTGCTTGAGGCCTTCAGCGATGCGGTGGAAGCCAATAGGGCGCTGACAGCCATCACACCCGAGCTGGAACAAGGCCCGCCGGTTCGTCTGATACTTCGCGTTAGCCGCCCTGGCTCTAGCGTGACCGTGCTGGACCCAGAAACCGGCAGCCCCTTGCTGGTTGGCACCATACGCGGGGTTAACCAGGCGGTGGCGATTGCCCGGCGTCAACCTGAATTTCAGCTTCTGCCGGCGGTGCTTGGTGTTGCAGTGCTGCCCAGGGGCGACAACATCCAGCTTCGCGCCCTGGCGGACCGCTTTATTCTGCAGGCTTCCGGGCTAGATTCGCTGCGTCTGGGGCCGGATGCCGGGCGCGAACCATTGGCTGAAGCGGCAACACTCAGCCGCATCATGGATTTGCCTTCCGCTTCCATAACCACCTTGCAGGAAAGGTTGCGCACGGCTTCCGCCAATATCGTCGCAGCCGCGCCGCTTGGCCGGGCAGAGGCACGGCGCCATGCGGCAGAAACGCTGCTTGCCCTTGGCATGCCGCAGGAAGCCCAGGCCATGGCCGGCCTTGCTTTACAGGAAGACCCGCGGGCGGGTGAGGATGCGCGGCTAGTGATGGTGCAATCCGCAGCCGCCCTGCTGGCGGGCCGGGAGGCCGAGGCGCGGCGGCTTGATAGCCCGCAAATGCCGCCTTCCGATGAAACCACCCTTTGGCGTGGCTTTCTGGCCGCCGCGCGCGGTGATCACGCTGTTGCCGGCCCCGCCATTGCCGCGAGCCTACCGCTATTGATATCTTACCCCAGGCCGCTGGCGCAGCGCCTGACCCCGATTGCCATGGAATCTCTCGCCGCCGCGGGTGAACTGACCGCAGCCTCCCGCCTTGGCGAAACCGATCCGGATAATCCCGTGCTGCATCTGGCCCGCGGCATGATGGCCGAAGCTGATGGCCGCATCCAAGATGCGCTGAGTGCCTATCGCGAGGCCATTGAAGGCCGGGACCGCCTGCGCCGCGCCCGCGCCATCCGGCGCAGCGTGGAATTGCGCTTGGCGATTGGCCAGCTTGATACGGCCGGCGCCATTGCGGAATTGGAGGCCGCGCTTTTCGCTTGGCGCGGCGATGTGGAAGAAGTGAATGCACGCATCCGGCTGGCTGAATTGCAAAGGGAAGCCGGGAATGGCCGCGCTGCCTTTGAGTTATTGCAGGAAACCCAGCGCTTCTTCCCTGAACGTTCGGTTGATTTGCGCCCGCATTTGCGCGCCGCCTTCGCCGTGGCTCTGCAAAGCGCCCCGCCGATTAACGCAGCTTCATTCTATGATGCACATCCGGAATTCCTGCCGGAAGATGCAACGGGCATCCGTTCTGTTCTGGTGCTCGCGGAACGGCTTGCTTCCCTTGATCTTGTAGACCGGGCGTCCACCGTGCTGCGAGACGCCTTGGCGCGCCTGACCGATGCTGAAGCGCGGCTTGCCGTCAGCAGCAAGCTTGCGACATTGCGGCTTGCTGAAGGCGATGGTGCCGGCGCGATCGCCGCGCTTGATGCAGCCGCCGAGAACGGCGATGTGCCCATTGAGCGGGTTATTCTACGCGGCCGCGCGCTTGCGCGCGCGGGTAATCGCGAAGCCGCCGAACAGGTATTGAACAGCACAGGCGCCGATGGCGCGGAGGCGCTTGCGGAAATCCGTGCCGAGGCACGCGATTGGTCGGGCGCGACTTCCGCCATGATGCAGCATATCGAGGCCAAGGTACCTGCTGCGCCGGCCCCTCTCAGCCCGCCAATCAGGCGCGATCTGGCGCGGGCTGCCGCTTTTGCGGCCATGGCGAATGATACGGTTGTGCTGACCCAATTGCGCGAAACCTATGGCGCGCGGATGCAGGGCGGGGCATTGGCCGAAGCCTTCACCTTGCTGACCGGCGATACGCTGCGCGGTGTTCAGGATTTGCCGCGCCTGCAGCGCGAAATCAGCCAATTGCGCCTATTGCCCGACAGAATGAGTGGCCTGAACGCCGCGCCCGCGCCACAACCTGCTGCGGCGACACCGCAGCGGCGGTAAAGATTTTTGCCCTTGTCGGAAGTGGCAGGAATTTTCTTATGCACTCACCGCAGATTTCCCTTGCGTTTGCGCCCCACCTGTCGCATATGCCGCAATTGTTGACCCCCGATCAGGATCCCTCTGATCACCCTGGTCATCTACTGGCTGGAAGGAGCCCTGCTATGGAAGCTCTCGTCCAACCGGGGATGGTCTCGGATTTGCCGAGCGACACCCGGAATATTGACGAAGACGTCTCGGCCCATGCCGAGAAGGATTATTTCGTTCAGCGTAACGGTGTGCGCTACGCCGGTACGCATCTGATTGTGGATCTGTGGGGGGCGACCAATCTGGACGACCCCAACCATATTGATTCGGTGCTGCGCGAAGGTGCGCTCGCTACCGGGGCAACGATCCTGCACGGGCATTTTCACCATTTCTCACCCAATGGTGGGGTTTCGGGCGTGCTGGTACTCGCGGAAAGCCATGTGTCCATCCATACTTGGCCGGAACGCGATTACGCCGCGCTTGATATTTTCGTCTGCGGCGAATGCGATCCCTATAAGGCGATCCCTGCGCTCAAGCGCGGCTTCCTGCCGGAACGCGTGCAGCTTGCCGAACATAAGCGCGGCCTGATCGGCTGAATGCCATTCGATATCGTTTTGATGGGGCCGGGTGGCAGCACCCGGCCTTTATTGTGAAAGGATGCCGCCATGGCGACCGATAGCTGGATCAATGAAACCCTTTATGCCGCCTGGGGCCAGCGCTTTCGCGTGAAGCGCGAATTGGCCCGCGTGCAGTCTGATTTCCAAGACATTGTTGTCTTCGAAAGCGAAACCCATGGCCGGGTGATGCTGCTGGATGGCGTGGTGCAAATCACCGAAGGCGATGAATTCGTCTATCAGGAAATGATCGCCCATGTGCCCATTCTGGCCCATGGCGCGGCCAAGCGCGTGCTGATCATCGGCGCGGGTGATGGCGGTGTGCTGAAGCGCGTGTTGCAGCATCGCGGCGTAGAGGCAGCCGTGATGGTGGAAATTGATGGCGAGGTGGTGCGGCTTTCCAAGGAATTCCTGCCCGGCATTGGCGGTAATGCCTGGGGCGACCCGCGCGCTGAGGTGATTATTGGCGACGGCATTGATTATGTGCGTGTGGCGCCGGCGGAAAGCTTTGATGTGATCATTGTGGACAGCACAGACCCGATCGGTGTTGGCGAGGTGCTGTTTACCGATGAGTTCTACACAAATGCGGCGCGCATCCTCTCCCCACGTGGCTTGATCGTCAATCAATGCGGGGTGCCTTTCATGCAAGCCGATGAACTGCATGAAACATCGCGCCGGCGGGCAAAGTCATTTCCGGATAACTGGGCCTATGTGGCGGCGGTGCCGACCTATGTCGGTGGTTTCATGACGCTTGGTTGGGCGGCTAAGGATGCGTCTTGCCGCGCTGTGGCCGTGGAGGACGTTCGCCGTCGCGCGGAAGCATCCGGCATGTTGGGTAGCACGCGCTATTGGACGCCGGAAATCCATGTCGGCGCCTTCAACTTGCCGCCTTACATCGCGGAGAAACTGCCCTGAGCTGAAACGGGTTCAGCTTCGGGGTGGGTGGCACCAGGGTTGCCGTGCCCTGCCAATCCTACCGCTGTTCCGCCCGCCAACGGGTCCATGGCGCGATATCCGGCAGGCGGCGCGGCGCGATGGCGGGGCCAGAAAAGCGCAAGCCGATATCGGGTGCCTCGGCCACTGGCGGGCGCAGCGCGAAGCCAATATCCAGTGTCTGGCGCGGCAAATCCACCGCGCCGGTGACTTGCGCGGAAACTCCGGCCTCTCCGGCAAGGCGCATTTCCTGAAGTTCAAGCCGCCCGGCGGCCAGCCGCCAGCCGCCTTCCAGCCTTTCCACCGCCGTCGCGCCACCCAGCAAGGCACGGCGTAGCGCGGCTTCTGCCGCGAGCGCATCAGCCAGGCCTGCGCCGGCATAGGCATCCCGCAAGGCCAAGCCAGTCAGCACACCATCAGCCAGCAAAAACCGCCCCGACCCTTCCAGAGAGGAAAGCAAAGCCGCCTGGGAATGGCCCGAAGCCGCAAGCCGGCCGGCCAAGGCGATCCGACCGGCCGTCAGGTCAAGCGGCAGGTCAAAAACTGGCCCGGCCAAGCTGGCGCCCGCAATTTCGAAATCACCCTCCAGTCTTGGGGGCTGGCTGGCCGCATCCAGCACGCCGCGCCCTTCAACCTTGCCGCCAGCGAGTACCGCCTGGAAGGTATCCAGCCGCAGCCGCGCAGCTTCGAGCGCCAATTCAATGCGAGCGTCCTGTACTGGCGGCAGGCCGAAAACCGCCACGCTTGCAGCGGTAAGGGCAAGCGTTCCATCGAAGCCAACCAGCGGCGCCATGGGCAGTGGTTCCTGATCCGCCGGATCAAGCGCCGGCAAGGCCAGGTGTTCAGCGGCGATGTTGAGCGCCAGCCTGGGGCGCGCGCCACTCAGGTCCAGCCGGGCTTCTCCGCTCAGCCGTGTGTCCGCAGCCACCAAGTTGATGAAGGGAAGCGTGATGACGGGGCCATCTGCAATGATACGGGCAATGAACGCGACCGAGCCTTCACCCATCCAGGCGCCATCCTCTCGGCCCAAGGCAAGGGAGAAGAGCCGCGCCGCACCGGGGTGGCGAAAGATAAGGTTGCCCTGCCCTGAGGCCTTGGTCAGGTCCAGCTGGGCATTCGCTTCCAGCCTGGCATCTTCAAGCGCGATGTCGGCGGCGAGTGTCAGCGCTTCGGGCGCGCCATTACCCCGGAGGCGAAGTGAAATCGGCAGGGCTGCCAGCCCGGCAGGTAGCGGCAGGCCTTCGGCCAGGAACGGGGGCAGCGCATGCGCCATGGGCGCGGTAACTTCAAGCGCGAAGTCACTTAAGCTTGGCTGCGCCCCCAGCCCGATGCCCCCAGACGCGGCGATACTGGTGCCGCCTTGGCGGGTGCTGAGGCCTTGCAGGGAAAGCCTGCCCGCTTCGAGCGTGGCTTCCAAGGCTAGGTCATCCCAGGGCAGGCCCCGCCATTCCAGCCTGCCCGCTGTCAGGCGCAGATTGGCATCAAAACCTTGCAGCGCTTCCCTTGCCTCCTGCCAGCCCAGGCTATCGGCCAGCAAGCCATCGAGTGACAGTTCATTGATTGAAAGCCCAAGGCCTAGGGCAGGGCGATTGCCAAGCCGCAGCACCCCTGCGCCAGCCAGGCGTTGGCCATCCAGCGTCAGCGTGAATTCGGGAGATTGAATTTGGTCTGCTTCCAGCACCAGCCGCGCGCGGCCTTCAAAGCGGCGTAGCCGCGCTGGGTCTGGTGTTGTGATCGCAACACCAAAAGCCCCCAGGCTTTCGCGCAGATCGGGGCCGGCGAAGCTGAGCGCGAGATCGATCTTTTCGCCCATGGTGGCGCCGCGCGCTTCAATTTCCGCTTCGCCGGGCAGCAGGGCGGCCATATCCGTGAGCGTCAGGCGTGCGCCTTCCCCTGCGATGCCAACCTTGAAGCGGCGCAGGTCGCGGCCAAGCCAGCGGGCTGAATCCGCCGCGATATCAAAAGTGACTGGCAAGGTCAGGGTTCGGCTCGCCCGGAGCGCGGTAATCCAGGGGTCGAGGTCCAGGCGGTTCATGGTGACGGCGAGATCAAGCTTCGCCATGGGCAGAAGCTGGATTTCCGCCGCCGCGCGGCCCGCGCCGCCATCAAATTCCACGGCCAGATCGGGCGCGGTGATGCGGTCCTCTCCGGCGCGCAAGCGCCCTGTGACGCGGAAGGGAAGCGCGGGCGCTGGCAGAAAGGCCGAAAGATAGGCGCCGGAGGCTTCTAGCCGCCCTTCATAGCCACCTTCGGCCAGCAGCGCGCCGCGCGTGACAAGGGTGGCGCCCTGGCCATTCAGGCGGAGTTCCAGCGTGCCAATGCCATCATAGCCCGGGCGGCCCAAAACGGCCTGGAAGCGCGCTTCGGCCCCGGCGCGGGTGAAGCTGCCTTCAAGGCGCACCGCATCCAGCGGGCCAGGCGCCACCAGCCGGGCCGCAACATTTTCCAGAACCGCATCACCCAGGCTCACTCGGCTTGCTTCAATCCGCGCGGCGAAATCGGAAAGCCAGGGCGGCGGGCGGAGCGCGCCGGCGGCGGGCAGCGGCCAGGGCAGCCGGATATCAGCGCCGACGAGCACCATGTCACGCGCTTCAAACCGCCCCAGCAGCAGGGGTCCCAAGCCAAGCCTCAGACGCAGCGTTTGCGCCTTCATGCCTAGCCCGCCTTCATCCTGGCCCAGATGCACCTCATCCGCTTCGATCATGGGCTGCGGCAGCAACACAACGCGGAGCGGCCCCTGCAAGGCTACTTGGCGGCCGAGCCGTTCAGATGCCAGCGCCGCCAAGCGGCCGCGCTGCCCTTCCCAGGAAATCAGGCGTGGCCCGACCCAGACCGCCGCGAGCGCGATCCCGGCAAGAAGAAGTACGAAAAGGCTGCGGCGCGATTTCAGCTTGCGGTCCCCCAACCGCCGCCGCCGGGCGTTTCAATGCCGAGCACTTCGCCGGCGGCGAGATGCGCGGAATCACTGCCCTTTAGCCATTGAATGCTGCCATCGGTGCGTTCCACCCATTGCCGGCCGGCAGCGCCATCGGCGCCACCTTGCAGCCCATGCGGCGGCACGTTGCGCCGTGATGCCACAATCACCGCTTCCATCGGATGCAGGAAGCGAATGCGCCGGCGTGATCCATCACCACCATGCCAGCGCCCGGCCCCGCCTGAGCCGCGACGGATGGAAAATTCCTCAAGCCGCACAGGGTAACGCAGTTCCAGGATTTCAGGGTCCGTCATGCGCGTATTGGTCATATGGGTTTGCACTGGACCCGCGCCAACGAAGCCAGGCCCGGCGCCAATGCCGCCGCAGATGGTCTCGTAATACTGGTAGCGCGCATCGCCAAACAGCAGATTGTTCATGGTGGCCTGGGCAGAGGCGCAGGCACTAAGCGCGGCGAGCAAAGCATTACAGGTCATTTGGCTGACCTCGGTATTGCCAGCCACCACCGCGGCACCGGGACGGGGTGACAGGAAGGTTCCTTCCGGGATCACGATTTCCAAGGGCTTCAGGCAGCCATCATTGAGCGGAATATCCTCGCCGACTAAACACCGGAAGCAATAAAGCACCACGGCGCGGCAGACCGCCGATGGCGCGTTGAAATTGCTTGGGCGTTGCGGACCGGTGCCGGTGAAATCAATCACGGCCTTCCGCGCGGCACGATCAACGCGGATGGCAACCTTCAGCGGCGCGCCATCATCAATGCGCGTTTCGAACTTGCCATCTGGGAGTTTTTCCAACACGCGCCGCACGCTTTCTTCGGCATTATCCATCACATGGCGCATATAGGCGCTGACGGTGGCAAGCCCGTAATCGGCAACGGCGCGGCTTAATTCCTGCACGCCTTTTTCATTGGCGGCGATTTGCGCCTTGATATCGGCAACATTTACGTCCGGGCTGCGCGCGGGATAGCGCGCGCCGGCCAGCAGGGCGCGGAATTCCGCTTCACGGAAATGCCCGCCATCCACCAGCAGGAAATCATCAATCACCACGCCTTCTTCTTCCAGCGTGCGTGACAGCGGCGGCGTTGACCCGGGCGTGAGGCCGCCAATATCGGCGTGATGCCCGCGGGAGCCGACGAAGAACAGGATGGATGTGCCCGCCGCATCGAAAACCGGCGTGATGACGGTCACATCCGGCAAATGGGTTCCGCCATTATAGGGGTTGTTGAGCGCCACCACATCGCCGGGCTTGAGCGTCGCACCCCGCGTCCGGATGACGGTGCGCACGCTTTCCCCCATGGCGCCCAGATGCACTGGCACATGCGGCGCATTGGCAATCAGCGCACCAGTGGCATCGAAAATGGCGCAGGAGAAATCGAGCCTTTCCTTGATATTCACGGAAAGGCTGGTGTTTTGCAACACTGCGCCTGTCTGTTCAGCGATGCTCATGAACAGGTTGTTGAAGAGTTCGAGCATCACAGGATCGGGCCGCGCAGCATCGGCGGCACTGCCTGTGCGCACGCGCGCGGCGATGCGGCGCAGCACCAAGTGATTGCGCGCGGTGACTTCTGCCTCCCAGCCGGGTTCCACGACGGTGGTGGCATTGGCTTCGCGCAGCAGCGCAGGCCCCTTGATGCGATCGCCAGCGCGGAGCATTTCACGATCATGCACCGGCGCGGCATGTTCGGCGCCCTGGGTGAACAGCGTGATACTATCAACCACCACAGGCTCTTGGCCTGCTGCGCGCTGTGGTAGCGCGGCTTCGCGCACGGCTTCTCCCGGTGCGGTGACTTCCGCGACACAGGCTTCCACAATCACCTGGCGTTCCGGCGTGGCAAAGCCAAAGCGCCGGCGATGCGCTTCGGTGAATTCCGCCAGCACTTCCTGATGGGCGCCGAAAGCGACGGGCAGAAAGGTATCGGTGCCGGCATAGCGCAAATGGAGCCGCCGCGCCGCTTGCAGGCGCGTGGGATCGGCGCCTTGGCGCGCAAGTTCTTCGCGCCCCGCTGCCACCAGCGCCTCAAGCCGTGCCGTCAGATCGCTGATGGCATCGGCGGTGAAGGGCGCTTCAACTGCGGCTTCACGGATCACGGCTTGATCAGCCAAACCCATGCCATAAGCGGAAAGCACGCCAGCAAAGGGGTGGATGAAGACCGTTTCCATGCCCAATTCATCAGCGACCAGGCAGGCATGCTGCCCGCCCGCACCGCCGAAGCATTGCAAGGCGAAGCGCGTTGCATCATGGCCTTTTTGGATTGAGACCTGCTTGATGGCATTGGCCATATTGGCAACCGCGACGCGCAAAAACCCTTCCGCCACAGCGCGCGGATCGGGCGCGGGCTTGCCTTGCGCCTGGCCAATTTCAGCCGCCAGGACTGCGAATTTCTCAGCGACAATCGCCGCATCCAAAGGCTGATCACCCTTGGGGCCGAAAATCGCCGGGAAGTGATGCGGCTGGATCTTGCCCACCATGACATTCGCATCGGTCACGGTCAGCGGCCCGCCGCGCCGATAACAGGCCGGCCCAGGCACGGCACCGGCAGAATCCGGGCCCACGCGGAAGCGCGCACCATCAAAATGCAGGATGGAACCACCGCCTGCCGCCACGGTATTGATCGCCATCATGGGTGCGCGCATGCGCACACCAGCGACTTCGGTTTCAAACGCGCACTCAAACGCGCCGGCGTAAAGCGCGACATCGGTGGAAGTGCCGCCCATATCAAAGCCGATGATACGCTCAAACCCACCCATGGCCGCGGTGCGCGCCGCGCCCACAATGCCGCCAGCAGGGCCAGACAGGATCGCATCCTTGCCCTGGAAATGGCCGGCTTCGGTCAAACCGCCGCTGGATTGCATGAAGTAAAGCCTGACACCCGGCAATTCAGCCGCCACCTGATCCACATACCGGCGCAGAATGGGTGAGAGATACGCATCAACTACAGTTGTATCCCCGCGCGGCACAATGCGCGGCAGCGGGCTCGCGCGGTGGCTGAGCGAGATTTGTGTGAAACCAACCTCGCGCGCAATCGCACCAAGCCGTTCTTCATGGGCGGGATAAGCCCAGGCATGCATCATCAAAATGGCAACGGCGCGCAGGCCTTCCTGATAGGCAGCGCGCAAGGCATCCCGCGCCCCGGCCTCATCCAAGGCTTCCAATTCCGTGCCATCCACCGCGACACGCCCGCCGATTTCAACGGCGCGTTCATGCAGCAATTCCGGCAGGCGCACATCAAGATCGAACAAGCGGGGGCGCGCCTGATTGCCGATCCGCAGCAGATCAGCAAAGCCGCGATTGACCAGCAGCAGCACACGTTCACCCTTGCGTTCCAAAAGCGCATTGGTGGCGACCGTGGTGCCCATCTTCACCGCCTCAATCAGCCCGGGCGGAATCGACTCACCGGCGGCAAGACCCAGGCATTGGCGAATGCCAGCAACGGCCGCGTCCTTATAGCGTTCCGGGTTTTCCGACAGCAGTTTCAGCGTCGAAAGCCGCCCGCCCGGATCGCGCGCGACGATATCCGTGAAGGTGCCGCCACGATCAATCCAGAATTGCCAAGCCGACATGCGAAACCCTTTGGCGGAATGAGAAACAGGCCAATGGCCCTAAAGCATTATGACGCCAAGTGAAATCGGCTCACAGCCCCGCATCTGCGGGCACCAGCACCTGCCCAGCCTCATCCACCCGCGCTGCCACGGCTTCCAAAGCCTCCCCATAGCAGGGGCCGGAGACGCATTCGCCCGATTCGATCTCAAACCGCGCGCCATGGGCGGAACAAAGGATGTGCTGGCGCTTGGCATCCAGAAAGCGATCCGGCACGGGGTCCAGAGGCAGGCCGATATGCGGGCAGGAATTCACATAAACCCAAACCGCGCTACCGCGCCGGACGGCAAAAAGCCCCATGAAGGCGCCGGGGGCGGCCGGGAAGCCCTTGGACCCGCCATCGGGGATATCCTCAAGCGCACAAAGCGCGCGTTCCGGCTTGCTCATTTGCCGGCCCAGCCGCCCATGCGGGCAATCACCGCCCAATGTTCGGGCGCAATTGGCATCACGGAAAGCCTGGATTGGCGGATCAACGCCACCTCGGCCAGTGCCGGTTCGGCCTTGATGGCAGCAAGCCCCACGGGCTTCGGCATTGGCCCCACCGCGCGCATATCCACGCAAACCCAGGATGAGCCTTCTTCCGCGGACGGGTCTGGATAGGCTTCGCGCGCGACTTCGACCACGCCCACAACCTCCTTCCCGATGTTGGAATGGTAGAAAAAGGCCAGATCGCCCTTTTTCATCGCCATCAGATTCTTCTTGGCCAAATGGTTGCGCACGCCTGTCCAGGGCTCCACGCCATTGGCCACCTGTTGGTCCCAGGAAAAGGCATCGGGTTCGGATTTCACCAGCCAGCGGGCTTGCGGCGCTGTGGTCCTGGCTGCTGGCATGATGAGACTGGCCCCCCTTTGGCCCCGGAGGGGCTCTTGCCAATCAGGTACCGCCAGACGCGCCGGGCTTCAATAAGCCGGGCCTGGTTTTCGTGCAGGGGGGGACTCCCTTGGCGAAGCACCGCCCCCCATGTGAAGCTAAAAGGGAGGCAAGCGGGTGATTCCACCCGCTAGAAATGTAGGCTAGTCTGACCAGGTGGACATCAGAATGACAGCCAAAGCTGACAGCAGCCCGAGCGGTGCCGCCCCTGGCGCGCGTTCGCTGCACCGCTTCGCCAATCCGGGGCGCTTTTTGCGCGCCTCGGCCAAGGTGCAGGTTTGGCTATGGGTGGCGGCGGCTTTGGTGCTCGGCGCGGGGCTGGTTTGGGGCTTGTTCTTGTCTCCGGCGGATTGGCAGCAGGGCCAGACGGTGCGCATCATGTATGTGCATGTGCCGATGGCTTGGCTTGCCATGGGTGGCTATACCGCGCTGGCGGCGGCTTCCATCATGTCCCTGATCTGGCGCCATCCCTTGGCTGATCTTTTCGCGCGGGAATTATCGCCGGTGGGTGCGCTGGTGACGGCGCTCTGTTTGGCGACAGGCAGCCTTTGGGGCCGGCCCATGTGGGGCACCTGGTGGGTTTGGGATGCGCTGCTGACCTCCGTTTTGGTGCTGTTCTTCCTGTGGTTAGGCCACGCGGCGCTCACGCGCGCATTTGAAGACCAGGAACGCGGCGCACGGGTTGGTGCCATCCTTGCGCTGGTGGGCATTGTGAATATCCCGATTGTGAAATTCAGTGTGGATTGGTGGAATACGCTGCATCAGCCCGCGTCCGTCACGCGGCTAGATGCGCCGGGGATGCATGTGGATATCCTTTATCCGTTATTGACCTGCGCGCTTGGCTTTTCGCTGTTGTTTGGCGCGGTGGTGCTGGCGCGCACGCGGGCCGCCGTGATGGAACGACGCATCCGCGCCCTGCAGTTGGCCCGCGCGCGGCGAGAGGAGGCTTTGGGCGCATGAGCCACACATTCTTCATTACCGCTTCCTATGCGCTGGTCCTGCTTGGCTTTGGCGCTTTGGTGCTGGATGCCGCGCGCCGCCATGCCGCGGCCAGGCGGCTGCTGACGGAGCTTGACCCGCGCGGGGATCGGCCATGACTCGCAAAAAGCGCCGACTTTACATTCTGCTGCTCTGCGGGCTTGGGCTTGGCAGCGCGACCGCGCTGACGCTGACGGCGTTTCAGGACAATCTGGTGTTTTTCCGCTCCCCTTCTGACATCATGCGCGAAGCGCCACCGGCCAATCGCGCCTTTCGCCTGGGTGGGCTGGTGGAAGCGGGCAGCCTGGAACGCGGCACGGGCGCGGATGGCAAGCCCACCGCCAATTTCCGTGTGACGGATGGCGCGCATGTCATTCGCGTCTCCTACGCCGGGGTGCTGCCGGATTTGTTCCGCGAAGGTCAGGGCGTGGTGACGCTTGGCATGATGCAGCCCGATGGGTCATTCCGCGCCAAGGAGGTACTCGCGCGGCATGATGAAACCTATATGCCGCCGGAAGTGGCCGATGCGCTGAAGCGCGCCGGCC
>CAMCZJ010000024.1 GCA_945886995.1 Asaia bogorensis | reverse complement strand
ATCGGCAATTCCACCAAATCGGGATTGAGGTTCTGGGCGCGGCTGAACCGCTCGCGGATGCGGAAGTGATTGCCTGCGGCTGGCATATCCAGCAGGAACTCGGCATCGCCGAAGGCACGGTGCTGGAAATCAATACGCTGGGCGATGCGCCATCACGTGATGCCTATCGCGCCGCGCTTGTCGCCTATTTCACCGCCCATCGTGACGCTTTGAGCCATGACAGCCGCTTGCGGTTGGAAAAGAACCCTTTGCGCATTCTGGATTCCAAGGATGAAACGGACCGCGCCATTGTCGCCGGCGCGCCTTTGATCGGGGATCATCTGACCGCAGAAGCCGCAGCCTTCTACGGTGCCGTAAAACAGAATCTGAAGCGCTTTGGCGTGCCCTTCCGCGAAAACCCGCGCATTGTGCGGGGCCTCGATTACTACAGCCACACGGCCTTTGAATTCGTGACCGATAGGCTCGGCGCGCAAGGTACAGTGATGGCGGGCGGGCGCTACAACGGGCTCGTTGAGGAAATGGGTGGCCCACCCACCCCTTCCGTCGGCTGGGCGGCAGGCATTGAACGGCTTGCCATGTTGCTGACCGAAAGCCCGGCGGCGCCGCGCTCGGTTGCGGTTATCCCGGTGGGCGATGAGGCCGAAGGCCCCGCGCTTGATCTTTTGCAGGCGTTGCGCGCGGCGGGTGTGGTGGCGGAAATCGCCTATCGCGGCAATCTCAAGCGCCGGATGGAACGCGCCAATCGCATCAATGCCCGCGCCGCCGTGATTTTGGGCGAAACTGAAATCGCCGCCGGTGTCGCGCAATTGCGGGATCTTGATGCCGGCACGCAGGAAAGCGTCGCGATCGCGGATATTCCGGCCCGTTTGCAATGAGCCTACCCGCCAGACTTGATCGGCTGCTGTCCCGAGCGGAGGAGCTGCGCCACATGCTCTCCACCGCGCCGGGGGCGGATATTGGCGCTTTGTCCAAGGAATTGGCGGAGCTTGAACCGCTGGTTGAAAAATACGCTGAATACCGCACGGCTGAACGCGCGCGCGATGAAGCGCAGGCCATGCTGGCGGATCCGGAGATGCGTGAATTGGCGGAAGCTGAATGGCTGACGCAAAAGGAACGTGTGCCGGCGCTGGAACATGAAATCCGCATCATGCTGCTGCCGCGCGATGCAGCGGATGAACGCAGTGCCATTCTGGAAATCCGCCCGGCGGCGGGTGGGGATGAGGCAGGGCTATTCGCTGCTGAATTATTCCGCGCCTATCAGCGCTATGCCGAAGGGCGCGGCTGGCGCTTTGAAGTGCTGGATTACGACGAAAACGAATTGGGCGGCATCAAGGGCGCCACGGCTGAGGTCGCCGGGCGCGGGGTTTTCGCGCGCCTCAAATACGAAAGCGGCGTGCATCGCGTCCAGCGCGTGCCAGCAACCGAAACCCAAGGGCGCATCCATACCTCGACTATTACAGTCGCCGTGCTGCCGGAAGCCGAGGAAGTGGATGTTCAGATCGAAGACAAGGATCTGCGCATTGATACCTATCGCGCTTCGGGCGCGGGCGGGCAGCATGTGAATAAGACCGATAGCGCGGTGCGCATCACCCATATGCCAAGCGGCATTGTGGTGGCGATGCAGGAAGAAAAAAGCCAGCACAAGAACCGCGCCAAGGCGATGAAGATATTGCGCGCCCGGATTTATGAACAGCAACGCAATGCGGCCGATCAGGCGCGTGCGGCGGATCGGCGCAGCCAGGTTGGCACTGGGGATCGGTCCGAACGCATCCGCACCTATAATTTCCCGCAAGGCCGCGTGACGGATCACCGCATCGGCTTCACACTGCACAAGATTGACCGCGTGATGCTGGGCGATTTCGATGATGTATTTGACGCGCTGATCGCGGAAGATCAGGCGGCGCGGCTGGCGGCAGAAGCGGCGTGATTGAGCCAGCCTGCGCCGATCCCGCCGGCACGATTGGCTTTTTTCTCTGTCAGGCCGGCCAAAGGCTGCGTGGGGCGGCGATTGAGGCCCCCCGCCTGGAAGCGCGCGGCTTGCTTGCGCATGTATTGAACACATCCGAGGAAGCGCTGCTCCGCGACCCGCGCGCGCCCGTGCCGCTGGATCAAGCCGCGCATTTTGCCGCGCTGCTCGCAAGGCGTGTCGCGCATGAGCCCTTCGCCTATCTGACCGGGCGCGTGGGGTTCTGGACGCTCGATCTGGAAGTTTCCCCAGCCACGCTCATTCCGCGTGCGGATTCGGAAAGCCTGGTGGAAGCCGCGCTGGAAGCCTGCACCGATAAAAGCGCGGCGCTGAGCGTGCTTGATCTCGGCACCGGGACTGGGGCCTTGTTGCTCGCGGTGCTGAGTGAATTGCCCGCCGCAAGCGGGGTTGGCGTTGACCTCAAGCCCGAAGCGGCGGCACTTGCCGCGCGCAATGCAGTGCGGCTTGGCTTGGCTGGGCGAGCGCGCTTCCTGGCTGGCGATTGGGCGGCGGCGCTGGCTGGGCGCTTTGATCTGATCCTCTGCAACCCGCCCTATATCGAAAGCGCGGCCATCGCGGGCTTGATGCCGGAAGTGGCGCGCCATGAACCGGCCTCGGCGCTTGATGGCGGGGCGGATGGGCTTGACGCTTATCGGCGCATCATCGCCGATCTGCCGCGGCTTTTGGCGCCTCGGGGCGTTGCGGTGCTGGAATTGGGCCAGGGTCAGCAGGCGGCGGTGGAGGCACTGGCCAAGGCCGCCGGCCATACGCCCGAAGCCTGCCGTGCCGATCTGGGCGGCGTACCGCGCGCCCTGGTGCTGCGCGCCGCGTGATTTTGCCCTTGGCGCGGCGGGGCATAAGGGCTAGAAGAGATTGGCGGTGAGGGCAGGAAGTTCGATTCCCCTCCCTGATCCCGAAAAGCCCCATGGGTGTTTGCCCGGTCCTTTCGGCACCGTTTGGATTTAACAGAATCGGATTTCAGGACGTATCTCAGGGCCTTTGCCCGCTGCGCCCGGAAAAAGCCGAATGCGGAACAGCGAAACGCAATACACATGAACATGAAGCGCATGCGCGGCCGGGGCGGTCACCGTCATGGTGGGGGCGGCCAGTTCCGCCAGAGCGGCGGGGGTGGCGGCGGTTCGAATGGCGGCCAGCCGCTCAACCGCAACCACGTTTTTGACTCGAACGGGCCGGATTTGCGGCTGCGCGGCACGGCGCAACAGCTTTTCGAAAAATACCTGCAACTTGGGCGCGATGCGACCAGCGGCGGGGATCGCGTTATGGCGGAAGGCTATTTCCAGCATGCGGAGCATTACTTCCGCATCCTGAACGCCATGAACCAGGCCGCGGTACAGCATCAGCAATATCAGCAGCGCCGCTATCAGCCGCAGGATGGTCAGGAAGGGCCGGATGGCGGTGAAGGCCCTGAAGGTGGCGAACAGCCCGAATTTCGCGGTGAAGCGCAAACCATCACGCCCGATTTGAATGAAAGCGGCGCCGAAGTGGTTGCGCCCGCCAAGCCAGCACCGGCGCCTGAAGCGGCCTGAAGCTTCACTAGCTTTGCCGCCCGGCGCGCGGCGCCGGGTTTGGGGGAATTGACCATGCCCGTAAACCCCGCTGACGGCGCCGTGCTCGGCGCGCTTTATGGCACGGACGCCATGCGCGCTGCCTTTGGCGAAGACGCCTTTCTGCAAAAAATGCTGGATGTGGAAGCGGCGCTTGCGCGCGCGCAGGCTGTTCTTGGCATCATCCCGGCCGAGGCCGCCGCCACCATCACCCGTGTGGCGCGCGCCGAAGCGCTGGACCGCGCTGCCTTGGCCGCCGCCACGCGCAATACTGGCTATCCGGTGGTGGGGCTGGTCAATCAACTCTCCAAACTGGCGGGCGAAGATGCCGGGCGCTGGACCCATTGGGGCGCCACTACGCAAGACATCATGGATAGCGCGCTGGTGCTGCAAATCCGTGATGGCTTGGCGCTGATAGAAGCTGATTTGCGCGCAACCATTACGGGCTTCGCGGCAATGGCCGCGCAGCATCGCGCCACGGTAATGGCGGGGCGGACGCATCTGCAACACGCGTTGCCCGTCACCTTCGGCTATAAGGTCGCGGTCTGGGTCAATCCGCTGATCACCGCTTTGGAACGGCTGGAACAGCTTCGCCCGCGCGTGCTGCGCCTTGGTTTTGGCGGTGCTTCTGGCACGCTGGCCTCATTGGGGGATCAGGGCTTGCCGGTGGCGGGCGCCTTGGCGCGAGAGCTTGACCTGATCGAAGCCGATATCCCCTGGCATGTGGCGCGCGATGGGGTTGCGGAAGTGGCCTGCTGGCTTGGCGTGCTGTGTGGCAGCCTTGCCAAAATCGGCACGGATGTGATGCTGCTGATGCAAACGGAATTGGCCGAAGTGGCAGAACCGCATGTGCCAAAGCGCGGCGGGTCTTCCACCATGCCGCAAAAGCGCAACCCGATTGCGTGCGAGTATATTCTGGCACAGGCGCGCGGCGTGCATGCGCTGGTGCCGCAAATGCTCTCGGCCATGGCGCATGATCTGGAACGCGGCACCGGCCCCTGGCAGGCAGAGGCTTTGGCTTTGCCGCAAGCCTTTCTGTTGACCCATGGCGCCGTGGCGCAGGCGCGCTTTTTGGCCGAGGGGCTGCAAGTGGATGCGGCGCGCATGCAGGCCAATCTGGAAGCGACGCATGGCATGATCATGGGTGAGGCTGTGATGATGCGCCTGGCACCCATTCTGGGCCGTGGCGAGGCGCACCATAAGGTCAATGAAGCCTGCGACGCGGTGCGGGCTGAAGGCATCACGCTGGCCGCCGCTTTGTCACGCATCCCAGCCATTGCGGCGCGGCTGGATGCGGCAGCGGTCGCAGCCATGACCGATCCGGCGAGTTATCTGGGCAGCGCGGGTGAATTCACGGATCGCGTGGTGGCGCGGGCAAGGGCGGCGCTGGCCGCAAAGTAGCCCCCTGGGGCAGGGGCTGCTATAAGCGAGACTCTTCTCGCCCGTCGCCCAAGACTGGCGGGACCAAAGGATTGCTGACCCATGGCACGTCGCCGCCAACTCTATGAAGGCAAAGCCAAAATCCTGTTCGAGGGGCCGGAACCCGGCACCCTGGTGCAGTATTTCAAGGATGATGCCACCGCCTTCAACGCGAAGAAGAAGGGCACCATCACCGGCAAGGGTGTGCTGAACAACCGCATCAGCGAATATCTGATGATGCGGCTCACGGAAATCGGCATACCCACGCATTTCATCCGTCGGCTCAATATGCGTGAACAATTGATCCGGGAGGTGGAGATCATCCCGCTTGAAGTGGTGGTCCGCAATGTCGCCGCCGGGTCACTCGCGCAGCGCCTGGGCATCCCCGAAGGTCAGCGGCTGCCGCGTTCCATCATTGAATACTATTTCAAGAATGACGCCTTGAACGACCCGATGGTGGCGGAAGAACACATCACCTGCTTTGGCTGGGCTGCTACGCATGACCTGGATGACATGATTGCGCTGACCTTGCGCATCAATGATTTCCTGACCGGGTTATTCCTTGGCGTCGGCATTACGCTCGTGGATTTCAAGCTGGAATTTGGCCGGCTTTGGGAAAATGAGGAAATGCGCATCGTGCTGGCCGATGAGATCAGCCCGGATAATTGCCGGCTTTGGGATGCCAAAACGGGCGAGAAGATGGACAAGGACCGCTTCCGCCGTGACCTTGGCAAGGTTGAGGAAGGCTATCAGGAAGTGGCGCGGCGCCTTGGCATCCTGCCCGAAGCTGGTGTGCGCGACCTGAAGGGGCCGGAGGCGATTCAGTGAGCACATCCGATCGTCGCAGGGCGCAGGCGCAGCCGAGCACCGGAGGCGTGAATCGGATGTGCCAGACGCGCCCCGATCGTCGCAGGGCGCAGGCGCAGCCGAGCACCGGAGACGTGAATCGGATGTGCCAGACGCGCACCGATATCGCGAGTACTGTTCTGCAATTCAAACGGATGGGTGGAATATGAAAGCCCGCGTCTATGTGATGCCCAAGGCAGGGGTTTTGGACCCGCAAGGCAAGGCAATTGGTAACGCGCTTGAAGGGCTCGGCTTTGGCGGTGTGCGTGATGTGCGCGCCGGCAAGGTGATTGAACTCGATCTCGCGGAGGCTGATCCCGCAACCGCGAAGCAGGCAGCGGAAGATATGGCGCGCAAGCTTTTGGCCAATACAGTGATCGAAAGCTTCCGGGTGGAGATCATCTGAAGTGGTCAAGGCCAGCCTGATTGCGATGCTGGTGCTGACCGTGCTGATTGCCATGGGCCTGCGCTGGCGCGAACAACGCGTGCCGGTGGTGACGCGGGGCAATGTTGTGGCGCGCGGCAAGCGTGTGATCAATCGCTGGGTAACGGCGGCGGCGCTCGCGGCGCTGGTGACAATGGTATTCATGGGCGGGCTGCATTGGCTGCGCCTGATCAGGAATTGAAGGCCATGAAGGCTGCGATCATTGTATTCCCCGGCACCAATCGCGAACGGGATATGCGCCTTGCACTGAAGCGCGCTTCTGGCCGAGAGCCCATCATGCTGTTTCACCGTGAAGCGGCGCTGCCCCAGGGGCTTGATCTGGTGGTGCTGCCGGGCGGGTTTTCCTATGGTGATTATCTGCGCTGCGGGGCTATGGCGGCGCAATCGCCCATCATGCGCGCGGTGAAGGAATTCGCCGCGGCAGGTGGGCATGTGCTTGGTGTCTGCAACGGCTTTCAGATCATGATCGAAGCTGGGCTTTTGCCGGGTGGCTTGCTGCGTAATGCCACGCTCCGCTTCCTTTCCATGGATTGCCGGTTACGGGTGGAACGCACGGGAACCGCTTTCACGGCACATTGGCGGCAGGGTGATTGCTTCCGCGCGCCCATGGCGCACGGGGATGGCAATTACTTCGCCGATGAAGCGACGCTCGATAGGCTGGAAGGCGAAGGGCTGGTCGCTTTCCGCTATGTGGATGAGGCCGGGCAAGTGACGGAAGCCGCCAATCGCAATGGAAGCGCGCGCAATATCGCGGGCATCCTTTCGCCCAATCTTCGGGTTTGCGGCTTGATGCCGCACCCGGAAGATCTGGTGGACCCGCTGATGGGCGGCGAGGATGGCTTGCCCATGTTCCAAAGCCTGACGGAACGGTTGGTGGCGGCGTAGTTTTTACGCTCCCACCTGCTTGGAAGCCCGGCGCAATACGGCGCATAGGCGCGAAAAGCTCAGCCAAAAGGCGCCATGTTCGGGTGCGCGTTCCGGATGATTGCCGAAAGCCGGCTCACCCCGGCGGAGCAAAGGCAGGCGGGCTTCAAAGCGCCCGCGCATGTTTTCCAGAAATGCCCCGCTGGAGGCCATGTAAAGCTCCAGCATTTCGGCGGCCAATTCCAGCTCAACCCGCGCATTGCCTTCAGTGGTGAAGCGCTTCAGCGACCGGCTATCCTCGGCCAATGCCAGATGGATGCGGTGAAGATCTTGCAGGTGCGCGGCAACGCGCTGGCGGCAATCCCGGGCGCTGTCGTCGGTGAGGGTGCTTGTCGGTTCCATTGGTGGCCTCCTAATACAAGCATGGGTTGAGAAGCTTAAATTTCCGTAAAGCTGCCGCAAGAAATGTGCTTGTGATGGACCCGCCGCCTGAGCAACGAAATCAGCGCCCTTTTCTGGCTTGGCCCCGTCATGCTTTGGTACGGGCAAAAGGCTTTAGTTTTCCGTCCTTTGCCAGGCGCCGCGTTAACCCTATATGCGCGTCATGCCGCGCCATGCCCGTGCCCTGCTGGTTTTCTTGCTCGCGCCCCTTCTGGGCGCGCCGGCGGAGCGTTTGCCAACGCCAGACCCCCTTGCGTGCCGCTGGTTGGCAGAAGGGCGGCTGGCCCGGCATCAAGCCCGCCCGATTTGAAGCCCTGCCTGATGGTGGCTTGCGCATGACCGGGGTGGGGCAGGGGAGTTTCGTCTGGCGCAGAGTCCCGCAGGCTGATGCCTGCCTTTATTGGCGCTGGCGTGTGGATCAGGGGCCGCCCCCAACCCCCCTCGATCGTAAGGGCGGCGATGACCGCGCTATCGCTATCACCGTTGGCTTTGATGGCTGGCCGCCAGAGGCCGGCTTCATCCAAAAGGCGCAGCATACCGTGGCCCAGGCGCTGGCGGGGGATCATCGCCTGCCGCGTAGCGCAGTTTCCTATACTTGGGGCGGTACCGGGCAGGAACCGCGCCCCTTCGCCAGCCCTTACATCCTGGGGTTCGCGCATGTCTTTGTGTTGCGTCCTGCCACAACACCGCGCCAGCAATGGTTTGACGAGAAAATTGACCTGAGCCGTGATTG
Source organism: Asaia bogorensis (assembly GCA_945886995.1). GTDB lineage: Bacteria > Pseudomonadota > Alphaproteobacteria > Acetobacterales > Acetobacteraceae > Neoroseomonas > Neoroseomonas bogorensis_A. The sequence goes on along the minus strand of CAMCZJ010000024.1, from coordinate 12,254 downwards.
GCGCGCTTCCTTCAAGGGTAATGTGGTGCCACCGGTGCTTGAAATCATGATCGGCACCGATGTGGATGATACGAATGCGCGCCTGGATGCGAGGATTGAACGCATTCGCTTCGCCCCCTGTTGAAGCGCCCGAATTGGCATTATCCACCGCAAGGCAGCGCGCGATGACGATACTAACAGGCGCCTGACATATGGAGAGCCGCATGACCGACCCGCTACCCACCATCTGGAACCCGGATCAGCGCATCGGTGATATGCTGAAGGGCAAGCGCGGCCTGGTGGTGGGCATTGCCAATGCCGATTCCATTGCCTTTGGTGCCGCTGCCAAGCTCCGCGCCTTTGGCGCTGGGCTCGCCGTGACTTGGCTGAACGAAAAGGCGGAACCCCATGTGCGCCCGCTCGCGGAACAGCTTGGCGCCGACATCGCGATGAAGCTGGATGTGGAGGCACCGGGCGAGATGGAAGCGGTGTTTGACCGCATAGGCCGCGAATGGGGCGCGCTTGATTTCGTGATCCATTCCATCGCCTTCGCCCCGCGCGCGGATTTGCATGGCCGCGTCATTGATTGCTCGGCGGAAGGCTTCGCCCAGGCCATGCGGGTTTCCTGCTGGTCCTTTCTGCGCATGGCGAAGCTTGCGGAACCCATCATGGCGCCAGGCGGTGTGCTGGTGACCATGAGCTATTACGGCGCTGACAAGGTTGTCGCGCATTACAATATCATGGGGCCGGTCAAGGCGGCGCTTGAAGCCTCGGTCCGTTATGCCGCCGCCGAATTGGGGCCACGCGGTATCAGGGTTTTCGCGGTTTCGCCTGGGCCGTTACGTACGCGCGCGGCCAGCGGCATTGCGCAGTTTGATGAATTGATCGCGGATGCCAAGGCGCGTGCACCGGCGCAGCGGCTGGTGGATATCGCCGAAGTGGGCCGCGTCGTGGCGTTTCTCGTCAGCGGTGCGTCATCAGGCATGACCGGTGATACGATCTATGTGGATGCCGGGCTGCACAATGTCGCCTGAAGGAAGGCCGCCCGCGCTTCTGGTGCTGAATGCCGGTTCATCCTCGCTCAAATTCGCGGTCTTTGCCGTGACAGGTGCGGGGCTGATGCAGCGTTATGACGGCCAGATGGAAGGCATTGGCGCGGCGCCGCATTTTACCTTGCGTGATGCCGCGGGGGCGATGATCTCCGAGCGCCATTTCACGGTCGCCGAGGCCCCCAAGGGCCATGAAGGGGCTTTGGGCGTCATTCTGGGCGCAGTCTCGCCCCTGCTGGATGGCGCAGCGATTCGCGCCATTGGCCATCGCGTGGTGCATGGCGGGCGGGATTTGAGCGCGCCGGTGGTGATCACGGATGCCATCATGGCAAAGCTCCGCGCCCTAGTGCCTTTGGCGCCTTTGCATCAGCCGCATAATCTGGCGGGCATTGAAGCCGCCGCGCGGCATTTCCCCGGCGTGGCGCAAATCGCCTGCTTTGATACGGCATTTCACCGCACGCAAAGCCATGCTGCCGCAACCTTCGCGCTGCCGCCACGCTTCGTTGACCAAGGCATTCTGCGCTACGGCTTTCATGGCCTGTCTTACGAATACATCGCGCGTCGCCTGGCCGCTGAGGATGCGGCGCTTGGCCGGGCGCGGTTGATCGTGGCCCATCTTGGCAATGGCGCATCACTTTGTGCGATTGCGGGCGGGCAAAGCCGCGCCACCACCATGGGCTTCACCGCGCTTGATGGCGTGCCGATGGGCACGCGGAGCGGCCAATTGGACCCCGGCGTGGTGCTGCATATGCTGGAAACTTTACAGATGAAATCAGCCGAGATCGCGCATCTGCTGTATCATGACAGCGGATTGAAGGGCATGTCCGGCATATCGCAGGATGTGCGCGCCATTGAAGCCGCTGGCACAGAAGCCGCCGAAGCCGCGCTTGATCACTTCGCCTTTCGCGTGCGGCGCGAAATCGGCGCGCTGGCGGCTTCCATCGGCGGCGTGGATGCTTTGGTGTTCACTGCCGGCATTGGGGAGAACGCGCATAAGCTCCGCGCGCGCATCTGCACCGGGCTTGGCTTTCTTGGCATCAACCTTGACCCTGAAGCCAATGCTGCCAATCGCCTGGAAATTGGCAGCGCCGGTGATCCCGTGCGCGTGCTGATCCGCCATACGGATGAGGAAGCGATGATCGCGGAGCATACCTTGGCCTTGATCGGCGGCGTCTGAAGGCGGAACAGTCAAGAACCGCGACATTCCCAATGAGGCTTTACGCGGCTTCGCCGAAAGGCAAGCATGGGTGGAAACCGTCAGGAGGAAACCCATGCTCGACAACCCCCCGCTGCTGACCATCCATCGCGGCCATCGCCGCCCTGACCGCGCGCTGATTGATGCCTTTCGTGGTGCGCAAACATCGCATCTGGCGGATGCCATGGAAGGGCGCGGCGCGCTTGATTACCGCATCAAACCGATGGACCCGGATAATGCCGTCTTTGTCGGCCCGGCGCTCACCGCACTCGCCTATCCTGCTGATGTGGTGGGCGTTTATGGCGCGCTTTTGGAAGCCGAAGCGGGCGATGTGATTGTGGTCGCGAATGATGCCTATACCGCGACTGCGGTGATCGGTGATCTGGTTGCGGGCATGATGAAAAACAAAGGTGTCGCGGCCTTTGTCACCGATGGCCTGGCGCGGGACCGCGCGGGGATTGTTGCCTCCCGCTTGCCGCTTTTCGCGGCTGGCATCATGCCGGCCTCACCTGCGGCGAATGGCCCGGCGGTGGTCGGCGCGCCGGTCACACTTGGCGGGCAGCATGTGCGCCCTGGCGATATCATTGTGGGCGATGCCGATGGTGTGGTGGTCGTACCGCAGGATCAGGCAGAGGCAGTGCTGGAAAGGCTTGCCGCCGTGCGCGCTGCGGAGGCCCGCGCCATTGCCGCGGTGGAAGGCGGGGCCACCGCGAATGACCGGATGCGCGCCATTGTCGGCAATGCGCGCATCATCACCAAATAAAAAAAGCGCCGCTGGAGATAACCCCGGCGGCGCTTTCATTACGGCGCCTTGCGCGCCTGCTTCACTCAATCCTTCTGCTTGGCGAGATAGGCCAGAAGGTCCTTCAACTGCTGTTCATTGCGGATGCCAGCGAAGGCCATGGAACCCTGCGGCACTACCGCTTTCGGGTTGGTCAGGTAGGCGGTCAGGTTTTCGATTGTCCAAGTATGTCCGCCTTCAGCCAGCGTGCGCATATTGGAAGAATAGCGGAAGCCTTCGATGGAAGCCGCCTTGCGGTCCACAATGCCCCAAAGATTGGGGCCCACGCCATTGCGCCCGCCCTTATCAATGGTGTGGCAGGCGCGGCATTGGTTGAACACGCGCTGGCCAGCCTCCGCATCCTGCGCGAAGGCCGGGGCGGTCAGGGTGAAGCCAGCCAGAATGGCGGCGGACAGGATAAGGTGACGCATCAATCTCAACTCCCACTCGATCTCGATAATGCCCGATGGCCGAAAGCCTCACGGGCCATTGAATTCCGGCATGCCGCAAATGGTCGTCCTTGGCAAACCCGCAAGCCCCGCATCGCCTCAGGCAGCCCGCATTTCTGGGCTTTCACCTTCTTGCAATAAGGCCGCCACAGCCGGGCGGGCGATTGCGGGGTTGGTAAAGGCCAGGTGCAGCCGCCCTTCGGCCCGCGTCACCAGCCTGACACCAAGCGAAGGCCCAGCCGAGGCGATGCGTAATTCGCCTTCGCTGAAATCCGCGGCATCCCCCAGGAACAGCGCACCGCTTGGGGAAAGGTCCAACAACACGCCTTCAGCTTCATTCAGCCGGGCGGGCACACCCATGGCTAGCCTTGCATCCCCCCGGCGATCAGCCGCCGCCAAACGCCCGCGCAGGGCCTCAGACAGGTTATGGCGGAAGGCTGCGATGGAATCGGCCAGCTCATCCGCGCCGGATTGCAGGGTCCAGGCAGCTTCGCCCGTATTGCCCGAATCCTGAGACAAAGCCTCCATCCGGCTTGCGACATCGGCGGCATTTTCCGCCGCGCCGGTAATGGCGCGGGAGATTTCGGCGGTGGTGGCTGATTGTTCCTCAACCGCCGCCACCACGGATGTTGCCACGGCGTCAAGCTGGGTCACGGCTTCCCCAATGCCATCCATGGAGGCAAGGGCGCGGCCAGCAGCGGCATGCATGGCGGCGATGCGCCCGGCGATTTCCTCAGTGCTTTGCGCGGTGCGCTTGGCCAGGTTTTTCACTTCCCCGGCCACCACGGTAAAGCCCTTGCCAGCAGCCCCCGCACGCGCCGCTTCAATGGTGGCATTGAGCGCGAGCAGATTGGTCTGACCGGCGATTTCCGCGATCAGGCGGGATACTTGGCCAATTTCCTGCACACTATTCGTGAGTTCGGTGAAGATATGGCGCGCTTCATCCGTGCGCTGCATGACGCAGCGTGTCGCTTCACCCGCGCGCGACATTTGCTGGGCAATCTCCCCCGCTGCGCCGGCCAATTCATCAGCCCCACGCGACGCTTGCTGGGCGCTGACGCGGCCAGAGGCTGCCGCGCTGGCTGAGGCTTCCGCCGCCCGCGCGCCCCCTTCGGCGGCTTCCGTCATGGCGGCGCAATTGCGCCGCAGCATGGCAGTGCGCCGTTCCAAATCCTCAAGGGCTGCCGCAGTCTCCGCTTCAATCGCCGTGACCAGCGCGCCGAGCCCGATCTCCGCAGCGGGGGGCGGTTCATGGGTGGGGAGGGCCGGGGGCGGGACGGCGGCATTCAGCCTTATCGCTTCGGCTGCGGTCAGGATTTTGTGCCAAGGGCCATCGGCGGCGGTCGCCACGAAGGGGGGGAGGGGCTCAGCCGCCGCAAGCCGGGAAAGCCTGGCTGCGAAATCCGAAAGCATGGCGCGCTGGCGCCAGAGGGCCCAAGCGGCCAGCCCAAAACAAATCAGGAAGCCGAAAACCAGCCCCAGCAAGAAACTAGGCGCATTGCCGGCAGCATCCGCCACGCCAGCCGCCGCCATGCCGGGGGCTGCGGGCAGGGTGAACATCGGCAAGGCTGAAAAGCGAAAGGCGAATTTCATGGCGCATCCTGGAATCCGGAGAGCATTTTGCCTGCATTTCGTGACGAGGCGGTTAAGGCCAGTGGCGGGAACCCCATTTGACGGTAAATGAGCTTCAGGTTTTGAGGATTGATCCATGGCCCATCGCATTGCCATCATTGGCGCGCCTTCCCTGATTGGGCGCGAAACCCTGCGCTGCCTTTCGGAAACCAGCCTGGCGGGGGCCGAGGTGGTGGCCCTTGCCCAAGGGCGCAGCGCGGGCGCCGATATTTCCTGGGGCGAAAAGGCGGTGCTGAAGACGCGCGATGTGGCCCGGTTTGACTTTGCGGGCACGGACCTCGCCATTTTTGCCTGTGATGCCAAGCTTGCCGCGGTGGAAGTGCCGCGCGCGGTGGCGGCGGGTGCGATGGCGATTGACCTTTCCGGGCAATTCCACATGGAACCTGATGTGCCGCTGGTCGTGGCCGGGGTGAATGACCAGGCGCTGGCGCGCGCCAGCAAAAGGCGGATCATCGCCTGCCCGCTGCCGGCCAGCCTGATACTGGCGCTGGTCTTGAAGCCTTTGCATGAAGCCGCCGGCGTGAAGCGCGTGGTGGCGGCGACCTATCAGCCCGCTTCCGGCGCGGGGAAGGAGGCGATTGACGAACTCTGGTCCCAGACGCGCGGCATTTTCGTGAATGACAATCCTGAGGCGCAGTATTTCACGAAGCAAATCGCCTTCAATGTCATTCCCCATATTGATCGCTTCATGCCCGATGGCGCGACGCGGGAAGAATGGGCGATGGGCGTTGAAATCCGCAAGCTGCTGAACCCAGATATCCAGGTGAGTGCAAGCTGTGTGCGCGTGCCGGTTATGCTTGGCCTTGGCATGGTGCTGAATATCGCCTTTGACCGCCCCATCAATGAACGCGATGCGCGAGAGGTGTTACGCAAGGCGCCGGGCTTAAATGTGCTCGATCGGCGCGATGATGGTGGTTATGCGAGCCCGGCGGAGATTGTGGGGGAAGATATGGTCTATGTTTCCCGCATTCGCCGCGATGCGACCCTGCCAAATGGGCTTTCGCTTTGGGCGGTGGGTGATGATGTGCGGCTTGGGGCGGCGTTGAATGCGGCGCGGATTGCGGAGGCGGTGTTGAGGGCGTCTGACACTGCTTGATATACGAAAAAATTCCTTGACAAAATAGGAATAATGTAACATAAGGACGGCTCCAGCCGAGGTCCCGCCCATGCCCCCATCTGCCCCCGCGACCCCCGCAGAGATTACGGCAAGCCCCGCGGAGGGGCGCCGCATTGCGCTGGAATTGCTGCATATCATTCGCCTGCCACTGCGCATTCTACTGACGGGGGCGGCGCTGGCTGTTGTGATGGGCGTGGCGCTGGCGCTGGGCCTGCCGGGTCCAGAGGCGCTTTTCGCTGCCTTTGCCGCCCCTGGCGCCACCGGCCTGCCTGCGCTGATCGGTATGATGATTTTCCTTGTTGGTATCAGCTTCGCCGGTTTTCTGTGGTGGCTTGCCGCGCGCAGCTTCGCGCTTGTGGCCAACCCGGCCATTGGCCCCGAAAGGCTCGCCGGGCTGCGCGACCTGCCGCTGGCCTTGCCGGAAGGCACGGTGCGCGCGCTGCTCGCATTGATTGTGGGGGTGGTTGGCCTGCCGCTTTTGCTCTTTTCCAAGACACTTGGGCTCACAGACGCCATCGCCGGCTATGTGAATGGCATCGTCACCGGCGTTTTCGGCTTTTATTTCGGCACGCGCAGCAATGGGGCGGAAGCGCAAATCGCCCGCCGCGCGACCGAGCAATTGGCCGAACGTGAACGCGCGACTGGCGCGCTGGCGGCCGAAGCCGAAGCGCTGCGCCACAGGGCTGAAGGCGCCGCGCGCGATGCTGCCCTGCCCGGCAGAATCGAAGCAACCAAGGGCAGCCTTGCCCGACATATCGAAGTGGCTGGGCTGGTGTTGGATGAATTCGGCCCGCTGCTGCCGAAAGGGATTATTCCGGAAGGCACGCAGGCAGCCCTTGCCCGTGCCCGCAGCGCCGCTGCCGCCTTGGAAGGTGCCAAGGCTGGCGCCAGCGCTGAAGTGCAATTGGCCGAAGCAAGCGAAGCCTTGGCTGGCTTGATTGGCGCGCAGCCCTTGGCGCCGCTGCTGCGCAGCGCGGCTTCCCTGCTGCCCGCCGGCACGGCGCTTGGCCCCATTGGCGCTTTGGCGACCGTGATCGGGCTGGGCTGGCATTTTGGCGCGGCGGAATATCAACGCTGGCGTGCGCGTGTGCTGGCCGCACCCTTCGCGCCGCAGCTTTTTGATACGGGGCTTATCACGCCAAGCTCTGCTGAACTTCGCATGGAAGCTTGCCCGATTTTCGCCCGCGCCTTCAGGGATTTGAAGGGGCGCCCTGGCTTCTTCGCCGACCTGCTGGGCAAGATCAGCCAGGATGATGCAGGGCCACGGCTTTGGGCCGAATATGGCGCCGATGCGGCGCGCTTTCCGGGCGGCCAGGCAGAAGTTGAAGCGGGCTTGCAGGAATTCCGCGCTGCCTTGCTGGCGGACCTCGCCGCCCGCGATGCGACGCCCGAAAAAATCGCGGCGGCATTGGCACCGCTTTCGCCTGGCCCCGGCGCGCTGCCCAGCCTGGAACAGGTGAACCGCCTGATGGATGAAGCCGGCAAGGCGGGGGCGGAGCAGCCGGAAGCCCGCGCCGCTTTTGAAGCTTTGGTGATGCTGACCGGGCATTTGCGGGAAAGAAAGCTTGACCCGGTGAAGCTGATGGCGGAGCTGAAGCCATGAAACGGTTCGCGGTTCTGCTGGCCTTTGCCCTGGCGGCATGCAGCGTGATGGATGCGCCGGTGGCGCAGCTTGAACGCTGGCAGAAGCAGCGCGCGGCGGGCGCATTCGCTGCCATTGCTGAAGAACCGGTGGTGCGTGATTGCGCCCCAGGGAAGGGTGATGCCTGTCAGCGCTTGCATCTGATGCGCGCCGAAGCCTGCCTAAGCCTTGCTTTCGCGGATCGCGCCCCTGGCGCGGCCTGCCCAGCTGCGGGCGCGCGCGAAGCAGGCTTGCTCGCTTGCGCTGCCAGCGCCGCGCAAGCGGCGGAACAGGCCGCCGGGGAGACGCTGCTGCCTGCACGGCGCCTGCGCGCCCAAGCGCGGCTTTGCGCCATTGAAAACCTGCCCCCGGCCATGGCGGTCCCGGCAGCGCGGGAAGTGGTGGCGGAAGCCGCACCCCTCAGTGATGCCGAAGGCGCCTTGCTGCGCGGGCGCGCCCAGCTTTCCGCCGCGCGTCCTTCAGCAGGGACCGAGGCGCTGCGGTGCGCCGCCGCGCGGGATGCGCTGGCGGAGGCGCGGCGCGGGCTTCAGCTCAGCCCCGGTGATTCGGCGCTCAAGCGGTTGGCGGATGATGCCGCTTTGCGTGCCGCGCGCATTACCGATTGCCGTAGTTGAAACAGGGAGGTTGAAATGGCACTGGCCCGTGAACTCTCCTTCCGTCTGCCGCTGCAACGCGGTGATGATGTGCGCGCCGTGCAACAGGCGCTGATCCGCGCCGGCATGCTGGCAGGCAGCGCCGATGGCATTTTCGGCCCCGCCACGCATCGTGCCGTTTTGGATTTTCAGCGGCGTATGCAGGCGCGCCATCCGGGCTTTGCTGCCGATGGCATTATTGGCCGGCAAAGCTGGAGTGCGCTTTTCCCCAATGCCGCGCCGCATCCCTTCACGGGCGCCGCAACACCCGAAGCGGGGCTTGCACGCGGGGCGGATTGGCGCGCCGCGCTGCACCCTTATGTGCAGCGTTTGATGGCCGGCAGCGCGCCGCCGGTGGGGCAGGGGGTGCGGCGCTGGCGGCTCAGCCCTGAAGGTGTGCGTGTGGAAGGCTTTGTGGCACCGCCGCGCAGCCCCGGGCTGCCCGAGACCGCCACGCGCTGCTGGCGCGATTTTCGTGCGGCGTTCGAAACTTGCGCTGCGGCCTATGGTGTGCCGGTTGAATTGCTGATCGCGACTGCCTGCACTGAATCCGGCGGGCGGCCAGGGGCAATCCGTGAAGAACCAGGCTTCATCAATGATGCAGCAACGCCGCATCGTGTCTCGCCAGGCTTGATGCAAACGCTGATTTCAACCGCGCGAGAGGTTTTGGGCGATACCAGCATGGATCGCACCCGTTTGCTGGACCCTGCCACGTCCATCCGCGCCGGGGCCGCGATGATCCGCGCGCAGGCGATACGGCGCAAAATGCCGACGCATTTCGACCCGCCCTTGGTGGCGATTGCCTATAATGCCGGATCGCTCCGCGCGCGCGCCGATGGCGCGGCAGATCCTTGGGGCATGGTGCAGACGCTACGCGGCGGGCATACCCATGCCGATGCCTTCCTTGGCTTCTTCAATGATTGTTTCACGGTTTTTGCGGAAGGCGATGGCCCGGCTGCGCTGACGCCGAGTTTTTGGGCGTTGCTTCGGAACTAGAGCAGTTTCCGCTTACATGCGTTCACGGAAACCGCTCTAAACCTTTGTTTGGTTGCGTTTTCCGGAAAGGCAAGTGATTCCACTTGGCTTGAAAACGCTCCAGGCTCTCTCCCCCCTTTGGCGTGACGCCAACACGCTCTGCACAGTCAGGGCACCGCGAGCCCAGAATGACGCCCCCTTTCGCCTTGTTCCCCCCATAGGCCCATGCGATTGTAAAGCGCCATGTTTTCATCACGGAGCCGTTTTCCTTGCCGACGCCATCCGCCCTGCCTGCCGCCCTGGCGCGCGGCTCAGCGTTCCTTGGCCTCTGGCTGGTGCTGACCGGCGCGGAACCCCTCGGCTTGCCCTTTGGCCTGATCGCAACCCTTTGTGCCACCTATGCCAGCCTGCGCCTTTTGCCGCCTGTCCATGGCACAATTGCACCAAGCGCTTTGCCCCGCTTGGCGCTGACCATGCTGCGCCAAAGCTTCAGCGCCGGCTGGGATGTGGCCTTGCGCGCCTTTGCCACCCCACCGCGCCTCGCTCCCGGTGTGATCGAGGTCCCGCTCGCCATCCCGCCCGGGCCGTCACGCGATGCTTTTCGTGCGCTCGCAAGCCTCGCCCCTGGCTCCCTCCCGCTTGAAGATTTGCCCGATGGCAGGCTCCGGCTGCATGCACTTGATCTTGCCATGCCGCTTGAAAAGGACATCGCTGAAATCGAAGCCGCCTTTGCCCGCAGCACAAGGACCACCCAGCATGGCTGAACTGCTCACAGGCACCGCCGCGCTGATCATGCTGAGCGCCCTTGTCGGGTTGGCGCGCGTGCTGCGCGGGCCCACACGCGCTGACCGGCTGCTCGCCGCGCAATTGCTGAGCACGGCGGGCATTGGCGCGCTGTTGCTGCTCGCCGCCGCCGGCGCACCGGCCTTGATTGATGTCGCCTTGGTGCTTGCCTTGGTCGGTGCCTTTGCCTCGGTCGCCTTTGTCATGGCGTCCCGTCTGATTGAACGTCGATGAGCATGCTGGTTTCGCTCTTTGCTGCCGCGTGTGTGCTGGCGGGTGCCTTTTTCTTCATTGCCGGCACGCTTGGGCTGCTGCGCTTTGGGGATACGCTCAGCCGTGTGCATGCGCTGACCAAGGCGGATAATCTTGGCCTTGGGCTGATCGTGCTGGGGCTATTGCCCCTTGCCGATAGCCTAGCCGATGCGCTCAAGCTTTTGCTGATCTGGGCGCTTGTTTTGCTTGGCGGCACAACGGCAGCGCAGCTTGTCGCCAGCGCTGTGCGCCGAGACCAAAGGCCGCCGGAATGACCGGCTGGATGCTCGATCTGCCACTGGCGCTTGGCCTGTTCGGCGCGGGGGCGGCCACGCTTGCCGCGCGGTCGCTTTTTGCTGCCGTTCTCGGCTTCATCTCCACCGGCCTGATCGCGACCCTTGTTTGGGTGCGGCTTGAATCGCCCGATGTTGCCTTGACTGAAGCGGTGATCGGCGCGGCGGCCACTTCGGTCATCATCCTTTATGTCGCAAGCCGTATTGGCGGCGGGGCAGCGGCGCCGGCGCCACCACATATCGCGCTGCGCATTCTAGCAGCCATCCTCTCAGCGCTATTGGCTGTGCTTTTGGCGTTGGCGCTGCTCGCCCTGCCAGAACAGGCGCCTAGCCTTGCAGGACCGGTGCTGGAGAACATTGCACCGACCGGCCTTGGCAATCCGGTGACCGCGGTGCTGATGGCGCATCGTGCGATTGATACACTGCTTGAATCCGCCGTGCTGGTCTTCGCTGTTTTCGCGATCTGGTCCATGGCGCCCGATCGGCGCTGGGGCCGCGCGCCGGGGCCGGCTTTTGTGGCCGAACCGCATGGGCCACTCGCCTTCCTCGCCCGGGTGCTGCCACCGATTGGGATTGTCATTGGCATCTATATCGCCTGGGTTGGTGATGATGCGCCGGGCGGCAAATTCCAGGGGGGCGCGGTGCTGGCCGCCATGTGGGTGCTGCCCTGGATTGCCGGGCTAATCGCACCGCCAAGCATTAGTGATATGCGGCTGCGCCTTGCGATCGCCGCCGGGCCACTGGTCTTCCTTTTGGTCGGACTGGCGGGTTTCGTCTGGGCGGAGGGCTTCCTGGCCTATCCGCCGGGGTTCGCAAAGCTGTTGATCCTGCTGATTGAAACGGCGATGACGCTTTCTGTCGCCGTGGCAATGGCCTGCATGATTGCTGGCCCGCCCGAACGTCGCCCGCAGCCATGAATGCAATCGCTCCCTTTGCGCTGGCCGCCGCCGGTCTGATCGGGCTTGGGCTTTATGGCATGCTGGCGCAGTCATCAGTGCTGCGGAAGGTGATCGCCTTCAACCTGCTCGGCATTGGCGTGTTTCTGGTTTTTGGCGTGGTGGCGCGGCGCGGCGCGGCGGCCGGCCTGCCGGCTGACCCTGTGCCGCAGGCCATGGTCATCACCGGCCTTGTCGTCGCTTTCGCCGCCACCGCGCTTGCCCTTGTGCTGACGCTTCGCCTGCACCAGACAACCGGCGCGGTCACCCTGGCGGAAGACCCCGAACCGCCCAATGATCCGGGTGCGCCCACAGAATGACGGGAACGCACGGCGGATCCTTATTGGTATTGGCCATCGCGCTGCCGCTTGGCGCGACGCTGATCGCCTTTGTGCTGGGTGGCCAGACGGCATCGCGCGTGGCGCGTGGCGCGCTATGGCTCTGGCTTGCGATCACGGTCGCGATTGTGGCTTCGGTCATCGCGCGGGGCGAGGCCATTTCCTACCAGATCGGCGGTTTCGCTCCGCCTGTCGGCATTGC